>JAZDJE010000026.1:0-9991 GCA_043804325.1 Candidatus Peregrinibacteria bacterium | reverse complement strand
GTAACCCCTTCCTCTTGCATGAATTCGCGGATTTTATCGGTCAGCAAGCTAAAAGCTTTCATGTCATAAGACGCAAGGGCGGAACCGATCCCCAGAAGCGATGCCCCCGCCATCAGCATGGCAATGGCGTCTTGTCCCTTTAATATTCCGCCCATTCCAATGATGGGAATTTTGACTTTTTGATAAATCTCGTACACACATCGTAAGGCTATCGGAGTGAGTGCGCAGCCGCCCACCCCACCCACCTTATTGGCTAAAATCGGCCGACGCATATGGATGTCAATCAGCATCCCCGGCCCCATGGTGTTGACGGCGGTGATGGCATCCGCTCCAGCCGCCTCGGCGGATTGGGCAATCAGGCCAATATTCCCCACGTTGGGGGAAAGCTTCACGCTCAGCGGCTTTTTGGTCACCTTGCGGACGGCCATCGTAGCATCCGATGTCATTTTGGGGTCACACGCAAAAGGGCGGCCCATTTCATCATCCACATTGGGGCAAGAAAAATTAAGTTCCATCATGTCCACCGGGTAACTATCCATAATCTCCGCGCATCCTGCCAGTTCCTTAATGTTTCGCCCGCCCACACTGCCGATGAGGGGATTATCCGGTGCCTGTTCCTTGTATATCTCAAACTCATGCTTGGCGTTTTTAATGCCCTCCCCACTCAATCCCACCGCGTTAATGATTCCCCCGGGAAACGTCAGCACCGTAGGATTCGGATGCCCCTTTCGCTCGTCCATAAAAAGTGTCTTGGCCGTCACGCCCCCCGCCCCTTCCTTAGCGCACTTTGCCAAACTGGCCCCCGTAACTCCCAAATACCCCGACGCCAACACGGTTGGATTCGGGAAGGTGATGCCACAAAAGTCGACGTTGAGATTCATTTTATGTTGGATGGGCCGAAAAAAAGTATATCAGGTTGGATTTAATTAAACAATTGCCCTAAAAAGGATTTGCAACTCGCCCCCCAACGTGGTATAATTAAATAAAGAGTCAGAAAATAAAAACAAAAACCAATGGCCCGTGAACTGAAATCACCGGCCAGGGGGATAAAAGCTCATTGGAATGAGCGAGGTGTTTTAGAGCGCCTCAAGCTGATTCTCGAGTTCAAGGACCTCTTTTTAGCATTACGCCTGGTAACGCCAGGCGAGGTCCAAATGGCCGAGAGCATGTCGCCCAGCGAATGGGCCTACATCCTCGACCGGGAGCCACGCCCTATCTTCACCAGCGTGGATCTCAAAGAAGAAGTCGAGAACCAGCATTATTACAAAAAGCTATTGACTGCCCTGCGGGCGGTCTTTTTGTAATAACTCGAAACCAGTAAGCTAAAAACGAGCGATGAAAAAAACTCGCCATCCGCTCGCCTATGGGTTTATATGCTCGGTTTTTTAGTGTGCCACTCCGTGGCCTGCTGGTACGCGTGGCCCACGGCAAACAGGTTTTCCTCTTGAAACTGGTCGGCCATGATCTGCATGCCGATGGGCAGGCCCTCTTTACTGAATCCCGCCGGAACCGAAAGGCCACATATGCCGGCCAAATTCACAGGCGTCGTCAAAATATCGGCCATATACATCGCCAATGGGTCATCTGCTTTTTCCCCAATTCCAAAAGCGGGAAAAGGGGATACGGGCGCTACTAGCACATCGCATTTTTTAAAGATCTCCTCATACTCGCGCTTCATCAGCGCCCGCACTTTAGCGGCTTTTAGGTAAAACGCGTCGTAATAACCGGCGCTAAGCGCGTAGGTCCCCAGCATGATCGCGCGCTTGACTTCATCCCCAAATCCCTCGCCCCGGGACTTCATATAAATTTCCTCCAAGACCTTAGCATCACTCGTTGTATGGCCGTATTTGACTCCATCGTATCGAGCCATATTGGTGCTGGCCTCGGATTTGACGAGTAAATAATAAGTCGGAATCGCGTATTGGGTCAGCGGCAGACTCACGTCTATCACCCGGGCCCCAAGCTTTTTAAATACTTCAACCTCGCGACGGATCGTTTTAGCCACTTCTGCATCCACCCCCTCGCCAAAGAACTCCTGCGGCACGCCCACGGTCATCCCTTTTAAATCCTTTCGCAGCGCCTTGGTGTAATCCGGAACGGGAACGTCCGGCGTGGTAGAGTCTTTTTCTGACAGTCCCGCGATCACATTGAGTACCATCGCCGCGTCTTCCACGGTTTTGGTCAGGGGTCCAATGGTATCGAACGATGACGCGTAACTGATCACGCCATGCCGCGGCACCCGTCCATACGTTACTTTTAACCCCACACAGGAACATAAGCTGGCGGGCTGGCGGATGCTACCTCCCGTATCCGTCCCAATACTGTAGGCACACTCATCGGCCGCCACACTCGCGGCGGGTCCTCCGGACGATCCCCCCGCCACCCGCGTAAGATCCCACGGGTTCTTGGTCACGCCAAAACAGCTGTTTTCCGAACTTGCCCCCATAGTGAATTCATCGGTATTGGTTTTGCCAAGGAGCACAGCGCCAACACCTCGTAAACGCTCCCATACATGGGCGTTATAAGGGGGTACAAAATTTTCTAAAATTTTCGAGCACGCAGTGGTCTTTACCCCAGCCGTACACACCACATCTTTTAAGTTCATCGGCACGCCAGCCAGCGGATTTTCAAATTTACCCTCCTTATCCACTCGCTTGGCCTGTTCCAGCGCCAGTGCTTTGGTCACCGTGACATAAGCGTTCAACCGGTCATCGGTCGCCTTAATCCGGTCCAGATACGCCTGCGTCAGTTCGGTAGCACTGAATTTTTTTTCCTTTAGCCCCTGATGTGTTTCGGCAATCGAAAAGTCAATCATTCAAAAACGTTTTTTACTTGGATCATATGGTCTTTAACCGTTTGGGGGGATTGTTTAAGAAGCGCATCCCGGTATTCACAGTCTTCCGTTTCATCCGTAAACGTCACGTTTTTCAAATCGGTAATCTGGGCGATGGGCTCCACAGCACTGGTATCGACTTCATCCAGCTTTTTAGAATAGCTCAAAATATCCGAAAGCTGTTTAGAAAACTTTTCTATCTCATCCTCCGATAAGTGTAGCCGGGCCAAACGCGCGATTTTTTTAACGTCATCTTTCGATAACATTCGTTATGACAAGATTAATAATTACAGGATGAACAACGCATTTGATTGTAACATATGCTAAAATAATCTCGTAATAGATAATCTTGTAATTCAATAACAGAAATGGACACGTCCAAAAACATCCATGAAGTCAGCGCGATTTTCTTTTTTATCCTGGCATTCAGTTATGTCATTGCGGCGCTGGCCTTTCGAAATGACCTCATGGTCCCATGGGCCACGCTTTTCATGCGTATTTTGGACATCCCTTTTGCACTCGTGGCGCTGCTGTATGGCGGAAGCACGCTTTACTTGCAGCTCAACGAGGGTGAAGAAAATGCCACGCCCTGGTCGATCATTATAATAGCCACTTGCATCCTCTTATTTGGCTTGGTGGTTTTTGTGAACTTCGCGTTCCCCAGCCAAATTTAATTTTGGGATTTGTAATTGGGGGCGTCCTTGATGACCTCCACATCATGCGGATGGCTTTCCTGCAAACCCGCAGCAGTGATTTGAACGAACTGAACTTTCTTTTGGAAGGTGGAGATATCTTTGCTGCCGCAATATCCCATGCTGGAGCGAAGTCCGCCAATCAATTGGAAAATTTCGTGAGCCACAGGCCCCTTGTAAACCACTTGCCCTTCAATGCCCTCCGGAACGTACTTGGATTCATCGGCCACATCCGGCTGTCCATACCGCTCCTTGCCGCCTCCAGCCATGGCGCCCACGGACCCCATGCCGCGATACGCCTTGAAAGTTTTACCTTCGCGGTAAATCAACTCCCCGGGGCTTTCCTTGGTGCCGGCAAACAAACCACCGATCATGACGGTATTTGCCCCCGCCGCGATGGCCTTGGCAATGTCACCGGAATACTTGACGCCCCCATCGGCGATGAGGGGGACTTTTAGTTTTTTGGCTTCTGCCGCGCATTCCAAAATCGCCGAAAACTGAGGCACTCCAATGCCGGTGATCACGCGGGTGGTGCAGATGGACCCGGGACCAATGCCCACCTTGACCGCATCCGCTCCGGCGGCCACAAGGTCTTTGACCGCCTCTGCGGTAGCGACATTCCCGCCAATCACCTCCATCTTTTTATAGTGTTTTTTGATGTATTTGATGGTTTCGATCACCCCTTTGCTATGGCCATGGGCCGTATCCACGACCAGGACATCCGCTCCAGCCTTCACCAATTTATCCACTCGTTCTTCCATATTCTTGGCGGGCCCCACCGCTGCCCCAACCCGCAACCGTTTATCGGCATCTTTAGAAGCATCGGGATACAGCTTGTTTTTTTCAATATCGCGTCGCGTCACCAGGGAGCGCAACACCCCTGTTTTCTTATCTACAATCAGCAATTTACTGTGTTTGCTTTCCTCCAGAATATCGTTCGCTTCACTGAGCGTAATGCCATCGCGTGCCGTCAAAAGGTCTTTTGATTTGGTCATGCGGCTTTTGACCTTTTGGTGCCTATGCTTGTGATAAAAGTAATCGTTAGCGGTAATAAGACCGACTAATTTTCCATGGGGTTGGCCATCATGGGTAATGGGCACTGCCTTATAACCATACTTTTGGCGAATTTGATAAATATCCTCAATAGTATCATCTGGTTTAGCGCAGATGGGTTCTTTAATAAACCCATTTTCAAAGCGTTTGACCTTTTTGACCTCTTCCGCCTGGTCATCCGGGGACAAGTTCTTGTGGATAATCCCAATCCCTCCGCAAAGGGCAATTTTAATGGCCAGTTCATGTTCCGTAACGGTGTCCATAGCCGCGCTGACCAAAGGAATATTGAGCTTAATATTCCGGCTCAGGCGTGTTTCTACCGAAACGTCTTTCGGCAAAATTTCGGAATATTGGGGGACCAAAAGGACGTCGTCAAAGGTAAGGTAAAGAGGGATATCCTTCATTTTTTAGATAAGTTAAAAGGCAAAGGAAGTTTTAGTAAACTTACCTTGTTTTAAACAAAAAGTCAAGGTTTTTCTTGACGTATACTGAAATATTGTTACAATTACCACCTAATCAAAGTTCTCCCCGATTTTCCCCGATAATTAACCCATTGCCCATCCAGATATATAATAACTAATATCGTGTCTGATGGGTCAATTGAAAATTCAATTGAAAATGAAGTAAAAAACATTTAAACTAAACGCGCTGTCCAAAAAAAAGACAGGCTGAAAACCAAAGGAACCGCCAGACAGAAAAAGCTAAAACCCAAATCAAACTCCACGCCCCCCGGTTTTAGTTCTTTTTTAATCCTCCATGAATTCATATCGTCCCCGTGTTACCTGCCTGACTTTGCTTTTTCTTCTCTGCTTCTCGGTCGGTTTTTTCCCGTCGCTCTCTTACGCAAAGGGGGGGGTTTTCAAAAGAGCCGTCATTCAGATGAAGGCGCAAACCGGCCGGCAGGACATCCGGGCAGTGGCTGATGAGCTCATCATCAAATACAAAGACAGCGCGGGCTTCTTAAAGAAACGGCAATTCAGGGAGGAAAAGAACCTGCAGAAGGCCTCCGTCCGCCGCGATTCCCTGAAAACACAGAACACGGAGAAAGTCCTGCTGGAGGAAAAAGCAACTCCCGAAACCCTTGAACAAATCATCGAAACACTGAAAAAAGACCCGAATGTGGAGTACGCGGAACCCAATTACCTCATGGAGGTCCAGTCTGTCACCCCCAATGACCCCGATTACGCAAAACAGTGGCCCCTGCCCCAAATGAACGTCCCCCAGGCCTGGGAACTATCCACGGGCGACCCGGAAACCGTCATCGCGGTACTCGACACCGGACTGGACTTTTCCCATCCCGACGCCCCCCAAAACCTTAAACTCGGCTACGACTTCATTAACGACGACAATGACCCTGCCGACGACCACGGCCACGGCACCTTTATGGCTGGCGTCATTGCCGCTCCCCTGAATAACAGTACCGGCATCGCCGGCATCTGCCCCAACTGCTCCATTATGCCCGTCAAGGTTATGGATGAAAGGGGAGTCGGCACCTACGCCGATGTTGCCAGCGGCATCCTCTACGCCGCCGACCATGGCGCGGACATCATCAACCTCTCTATCGGCGGCTACGGTTACTCCCAGACCCTGCTGGACGCCGTTAAATACGCTCAGGAAAAGGGCGTCCTCGTCATCGCCGCCGGAGGAAACCAGCAGACATCGGACCCTCTTTATCCCGCTGCTTACTCCGATGTGATCGGCGTCAGCGCCGCCGACCGGAACGATATTCTCTGGTCCCGCAGCAACACCGGGGATTCCATAGATATCGCCGCTCCCGGCGTGGACGTGTACGGCCTTAAACTCAGCGCTTACCAGACCCAGACCGGCACCTCCGTGGCTTCCGCCCATGTGTCCGGCGTGGCCGCCTTTTTCCTTTCGCAGAACCCCTTACTCTCCGCCTCTTCCCTAACACAGCGGCTGTACGGCCAGGCGGTGGCCTTACCCGATACCCTGCGCCTGAGCACCGGTGTACCGTCTGAAGCAATCGCGGACAGCGCGGAACCGGAAGAAGAACCGGAAACCCCGGATCCCGGCATCATCCCCGGTGCCAATGCGGATGAAAGGGGAGACAGTTCTGATGAAACAACGCCGAGGCCGCGGGAAGGGGTGACTTTGGATTATATTTTGGGAGAATTATATAGTTTTTATGCATTTAGTAAGAATAGGATGGATGATCCAGTTCCATCCCAGCAGATCCAAGAATTTTTGAATTCCCAAACAGGTATTCTGAAGAATTACTCTGAGATTCCGCATGGCGCACGAAGTTTGCACACCGCAGTTGAAATAATTAGCCGCTTCGATAGCGATAACGGAGCAGGCAATCCAGGTATTAATCAGGGTATATTACTCGTTCTTTTGGAATTAAAAGCAAAGGTTATTACCGATCCCAGCGTTTCAAAAGATACATTACAGAATATTTTTGGGATAACACAAGAAATGTATAAGCAATATTGGAAAGAGAGGGTAAAAATATGTCCGGATGAGGTCAATGAATATGGGGGTGCCTGCATTTACCGTCGGGACGCTGAGAAGCTTTTTGCATTAGACAGCAACACATTGTATAGCCAGCTTGAATACGTAACTTATGAGCGATTATCGAGCCCGGAAGACTTTAAAATATTCTTAAAAGAGCTTGCCGGCTCCGAGGAGCAATTCAACCACTGGTGGTCCTTTGAAGATGGCTCCTTTTTTGATCTGTATAACAAGTGGTTCGGCATTCCACTATGGCTTATGCAGGCCGAAGAAGAGCCTCAAGTTGTAGAGCCTCCTGACAACGCTTTTTTAAAATCACCTTACGAAAAAAATGACAGGAATAATTTTTGTGGTATTGGTAGCTTTTTTGATCACGAGTATCCGATATATACACAAGAAGCGGCGGGAATAAGCGATGCTACTGTATTATTTACCGGGAAAAAACTCCCCTCAGGGATAGTAGGTTACAGTAATTATTCCGGTCACAATGGTATTGATTCTTATCCAAGAAATTGTGTCACAAGACAGGGAAAGGAAATTTATCCTGCAGAGGACGGCGAAGTCAGTGAAGTAGTTGAAAATTATGGTACAGAAGGTTATGGCAATTATGTTGATATTGATCATGATATTGATAATGACGGTTATCCAGACTACCGTACTCGCTATGGTCATTTAGTGGAAAAATCCAGTCTTACTAAAGGGCAGAATGTCACTACAGAAGATCTTATTGGTATTGCTGGAAATACGGGAAAAAGTTCGGGTGTCCATCTACATTTTCATGTAACAAGACTGATTAAAGTTAATCAGAATGGCGAAATTCGAATTGACGAAAACAAGTCTAAAATCATTGACCCCCTCGGCTGGTGGGGGGACAGGGATGATATCCTGAACGACCCCTGGCAGCAGAGAGAGCCTTACGCCAAAAGCGCTTTCCTCTTTGAATCCGGTAGTGAAGTGGATGACAAAGATCACGCCTTCTTTGAGTTTAACACCCAAAGTCTGCCTTGGTTTTTCACATACAGCGACAATGATCTTGAAATGAAAAACGGCAGGGCCTTATGGCGCTACACCGCGCATGATCCTTCTCATACCTGGGACAACTGGGCCTTTTGGGGGGCAGATCTGGATACAGCGGGAAAATACCAGGTAAAGGCCTTTATTCCCGAATACGCTGTAGACGGGGAATCCGTCGCCGGCGAAAAAGTGACCACGAAAGCGATTTACCGCGTGTATCATAACGGCACTTATAACGATATAACCGTCGACCAGAAAAATAATATCGGGAAATGGGTTAATCTGGGGGAGCCTTTTGATTTTGAAAAAGGAGCTAAAGCCGCTGTCCGTCTCATTGATGAAGTCGCCGATTCCGCCGAATCCGGCAAAGTCTTCTGGGCCGACGCCGTCAAATGGGAGCTGGTGCAGGCGTCTCCTCCGGATGATGACGATGATGATAACCCCCCTCCACCACCTCCTCCACCACCACCCGTCCCCGTCTACCCCGACCTCACGTTCAGCATTGACCAGGACTTCCAGTTCCTCGGGCTCCCGGGTCTGCTGGGATACAACTACGGGATTAGCGTAAAGGTGCAAAACATCGGCAACGGTTTGGCCAGCGGAGGAAAGGTTTGTTTCTATCCCTCCGGCGCCCGCATTCCTTTCTGTCGGGGCGGGACACAAATCGGGACGCTGGGTGTTGGTGAGAAAAAGGAAATCAGGATGTTCTTTTCCACGCTGATCCCCCTGGAAGGCGATACCCTGGGGTCTTTGGTCATTACCCAGCCCGGGGACTCGGATACGGCCAACAATACCTTCACTGTTTCTGTCACTGCTCTGGAAGACGTCGGTGGGGTGGACCTGACATTCGCAGAGCTGGGGGGTATTAAGCTGGACCCTGCCTCCGGCCGGGTGCAGTTTGTGCTACGGGGGGAGAATACGGCGGGGCAGGAGACCATTGACCTTGCCGGTGAGCGCTCCCGCATGACCAAAATCTTCCTGCAGGCCCTGGCCGTCCCCAACGAAAAGCACTATATTGGGCTGGACATTATAGGGCAGAGCGGAAAGGCCCGGGTGCCGTCCCCCTTTGAACAGACGGACATTGCCGGCGCCTTCCTGAACGCGGACGTGGCCATGAAATTCGATTTGTTCTCCTTTGGCGACGGCTATTTTAACCCCGTCACCCGTTGGACGGAAATCGTCGAAAATACCAGCGTTTACTGGCGTGAACTGCAGTCCCAAGGGTTTAAAATATACCCCAAATGGATAATCGCGGCCACCATTATCCCGGGGGACATCAGCGCTCGCCAGACGGGCAATACATTCTTTTTGGAAAACATCGCGCTCGACATTAACGCGGGGTGGTGGATGCGGGAACCCAGCCTGGATTTGACGGGATTTACCATCAGTCCGGAAGGATATCAGGAAATCCAACGGGCCTTGCAAATCTACAAAACGGAAGTGGAAAACGCGGTTAAAAAACGCGCGGCGGAAGTGACTTTACTAGAACTCAACAGCGCCACATCTGGCGCCGACCCGCGATGGAAGGAACTACGCTCTATTTATGCGGCCATCGCGGCGGCCCAATGGTACAAAAAGCAGGTCAAAGACAATCCCAATCTGCCGTACGCGGATCTGGTGGATTCGGAAAATCTGGACGGTATCGGTCTAAAAGACCCCTTTGACTGGGGTTATTGGAACAGTCAGGCCTATCAACTCTTCAATACTCACTCCTGCATGCTTTTAGGAGGAGAAGTCGGGACTTGTCAGTCACAGGGAGGCGCCTCGCTGGAAAATAGCCAGCCGGATATTGCGGGGCAGCTTACCACTGTCCAGGACGCGGTTTTGGACGTAGCCATTGACCAAAAGGGCGTTATTGAAAACAATGGACGTCAGTACATGTTTGGGGCCACGGTGGAAACGCCCCGGGCGGACCTGGAGGTGGGGG
>JAZDJE010000025.1:0-3182 GCA_043804325.1 Candidatus Peregrinibacteria bacterium | reverse complement strand
ATTTTATCCCTTTTGTTTTTTGTGTTGACTGTAATCGGCGTTTTCCGCCTGGCTGGTGCTAAAAAGACGGACAAAGAAAAGCGTTCGCGCGCCGCAAAAATGACCTTGTTTTCCCTATTGCCCTTTTTCTTCCTCCTTATTGTTTGGTTTTTTCTTTTTAACTTCATTAGCCGGCTGGAAATCACGGCCGAAAAGGTGGTGGCGGAGATTATTGTTGTAGAGCCAAAAGAAACCGAAGATCTTCAGGCGCCTCTTGAGGTCACCTTTAGCGCGGTTAAGGTTAAGCAGGCTTTGGCGAATAGCCAGCTTTCTGTGTCTTCGGCCGCGTGGGATTTGGACGGCGATGGATTTTTTGAGACGCCTGTTGACGCCAGTGGCCAGGTGACCCGGTTGTATCAGCAGCGCGGTTTTTACGACATTGGCTTGAGCGTGCAGGTGGTTGGCGAAGCCACTCCTCGCGTTTACAACTATTTACTCAATGTCAAGGACGCCCTCTTTGTGGCCGAGCCCAGTTCCGGTTCCGCCCCCCTTCGCGTTCAGTTTAACGCCTCTGCCTTGCTGCCCACGCGCACCAAGTTGGAAAGCCTGGATTGGGATTTTGATGGGGATGGCACTTATGACCTGACAGGTGACGATCAACTTAATCCCGTTTACACGTTTAATCAGATCGGCACGTATAACGTGCATTTGCGCGTGGTGGATGAGAACAACACGGTACAAAACTACTACCGCGCTATTGAAATTGTCCCCAGCAGCACGCCGCTTCTTTCCGCCCGGATTGAGGCCAGCCCCGGTTTGAAGGGCTCCGTTCCGTTTTCCGTCCGTTTCGACGGCGGTAACTCCAGCAGTCTCAAGAGTAAGATCATCCGCTATGAGTGGGACTTTGGGGATGGGTCCGGCGTGCAGCAAGGCAAGACCGTTTCCCATGTTTACAATACGTCGGGCACTTACACGGTTGGCTTAACCGTTACTGAAGATTCCGGACAGACCGATCAGATATCCGTTACCATCGAGGCGCAAGGGGTCACCTCTCCCCCTAAAGCCGTTATCAAGACGGTACCCGAATCCAGTGAGGGGCAATTGGAGGCCACGTTGCCTGCCAAAGTCCAGTTCGATGCCTCCAAGTCTACCGATATCGATGGCGATATTGTGGATTATGAATGGGATTTTAACGGCGATGGCGTGGCGGACAAACAGGGCCAAAAGGTATCCCAAACGTTTGACGCGGCGGGGACTTTTGAAGTGACGCTGACCGTTCGTGACAGCGAAGACCAGTCCCATGCCGCCACGTTGACGGTTGTCGTTACGGAGCCTGGAGTTCAGGCGGTCGTTTCTGCAGAGCCTGCGGAAGGAACCGTGCCTTTAACCGTTCACTTTGACGGGTCAGGATCCAGTGCTTTTGAGGGGAGTATCGTCAGTTATGAGTGGGATTTTGGCGATGGGTCTCCAGCGACCATTACCGGTGCCACCATTAACCACCGTTACGATATGGTGGGTACTTATACCGCTGCTTTGAAAGTGACCACCAATAAGAATCAGACTTCTCAGAGTACCCTTCAGATTTTTGTCCGGGAAGTTCCGTTGCGCGCTTGTTTTGAGCCCAGTCGGACCACGGGGGCGGCTCCGCTTAGCGTTACCTTTGACCCCAAGTGCTCCACGGGATCGGTGATTACGTTCAGTTGGGATTTTGGCGACGGCATCCAAAGTTCCAGCCGCAAGCCTGCCCATACTTTTGAGAATCCCGGGACCTATACCGTGACCTTGGAAGTGGCGGACGATAAGAGCAATGTCAGTTCCCATACCGCTGTTATTACAGTGGAAGGGGATGTGGTAGAATAATTATGCTTTAATTTTGATTTATGCGAAACCGGAAAAAGATCATTAAAGTCATCGTTTATATCGCAATTGCGGCGCTGATTTTTACCGCTTTGGCGCCTATGCTTGCCGTCAATTGATATGGAGTATCGTGAAGTAGCCCCCTTAAAACAGCGTCTTGATTTAACGCTAGCTCTTCCCGGCTCTAAGTCGATCACCAATCGGGCCCTTTTGTGTGCGGCCTTGGCCAAAGGGGAAAGCCGCCTTTTTGGGGCGCTGGAAAGCCAGGATACAGCGGTCATGAGGCAAGCGCTAAAGGCCTTTCAAAAAAAGGGGAAGATCACCGTTGATTTGGCCAATGCGGGGACCGCGACCCGTTTTTTGACCGCCATGGCCTGTCTTCGGAAATGGCCTACGGTGATTACCGGCAGTAAACGCATGCAGGAACGCCCCATTGCGGATTTGGTGGACGCTTTGCGGCAATTGGGGGCCAAAATCACTTATAAAGGCAGGAGGGGGTGCCCGCCCTTAGAAATTGTTTCGCCGATCCCCCTCATCCATCAAAAAGAATATGTAGTCAGGATGAAAGGGGATGTGAGTTCCCAATATTTTTCGGCGTTGCTGATGCTGGGGCCGATGCTACAGCGCCCTTTGCGCATTCGGGTTATCGGAAAATTGGTGTCCAGGCCTTATGTCGACATGACATTGGCGGTGATGAAAGCGTTTGGAGTGCGGGTAACCAATAAAGGGTATCGGGAGTTTTTGGTGAAACTCCAGGCTTACAAGGCTTGTGATTACGCCATAGAAGGGGATGCCAGCGCGGCGAGTTATTTTTATTCCCTGCAGTACTTGCATGGGGGACGCCTGAAGTTTGAGAATTTGGGACCCCGATCCATTCAGGGGGATGCCGATTACCCTAAAGCATTGGCGCGTTTGGGGAAGGGGAGCATCAATATGAATGCGATGCCTGATAGTGCGATGACGTTGGCCGTCACGGCGCCCTTTGCGCATGGACAAACGGAAATTACGAATGTAGGGAATCTTCGGGTTAAAGAAACCGATCGGCTTCAGGCGCTTTCCGCGGAGCTTGCGCGCGTGGGGGTGAGGAACAAGACGACGAAGGATTCTATCGTCATTTTTCCTCAAACCTTCCTCAGATCCTCCTCCAATCCTCCTCAATCTATTCGTACTTATAGCGACCATCGAATGGCCATGTGTTTTGCGGTATTGGGGACCCAGGTGCCGGGAGTGGTGATTCAAGACCCGGATTGTGTGGACAAAACGTACCCCCATTTTTGGCGGGACTTGGAATTGGCCTATCTTTCACCCATTTCATTGGGCCGTAAAAATTTGGTGCTTACGGGAAT
>JAZDJE010000024.1:0-7338 GCA_043804325.1 Candidatus Peregrinibacteria bacterium | reverse complement strand
AAGCCAAGGATCCGAGGGACGTTTTTATGGATTTTGTGATCGGGTTGTTGTAGCCCTTCTGTTGACGACGCTTCCGCGGACGATTGAGGCGGTTGTTCTTTTTGCAGTCTTTCCGTTAAAAATACCCGTGTGGCCATATCGCAGAGAGAAATTTCACTTAATTTTCCTAAACTTTGAAGGACTGTTTTTAAACGATCCGCGAATTCTGTTATCAGCATTAAAGCTACTTCCTGATGCCCCTTTTTATCGCCTGTTTTACCGGCTTGTTCTGTCATTTCTATCATAGATTGAACTATATCGTTCTTTAAAACAGATCCCATTAATGCGCGATTCCTATTCAAAAAACGTTCCAGTTCCGGTTCTTGCTGTTTTCCCGTTTCTACGGTTAATTCTAAATGAGTGGGGAGGATAGAGGACATGGGGAGGGGGGTTAAATCCTAATGACTCGGGAGGGGTTGATTTGATCAATCCCAATCGCCTGTTCAATGGCATATTGGCCCACGCGGGTGCGTTCGAGTGAGGAGAGATAGCCACCGCCGCCGAGGATTTGGCCTAAGTCGCGGGCCAGCGAGCGCATGTAGAATCCCTTGCCACACTGGACGCGTATTTTGAGCAGGGGGTATTTATAATCCAATACTTCTATTTTGTCAACAGTTACTTCGCTGGGTTCTAGTTTTGGGGTCTGGCCCGAGCGGGCGAGTTTATAGGCGCGTTTGCCCTCGATCTTCTTTGCCGAGAAGTCGGGCGGCATTTGGGCAAAAGTGCCGGTGAATTTTTCGAGGGCCTTTTCAATGTCGATGAGGGTGGGTTCGTTGATCTTGCCGAGATGAGGGGTGATATCGCCTTCCGCGTCGTCTGTGGTGCTGGTGGCGCCGAATGTTATTTCCGCTAAGTATTCCTTGTCCATTCCGGTGATGCGGGAAGCCAGTTTGGTGGCGCGGCCAATGCATAAAACCAAAACACCGGTGGCCATGGGGTCCAGGGTGCCCGTGTGGCCCACTTTTTTAACGTTGAGTAGGCCACGCGTTTTGGCAACGACGTCAAAAGAAGTCCAACCCTTTGGTTTGTTGATGATGAGAATTCCGTTCATTGGGTGATGTTTTTAGCGATGATTTCCCGTACCACTTGGCGCTCGTCCCACGGGATAAGGCCTTTGTTGGTGGCGCGGGTTTGGAAACTGCCCATGCCGGTGACCACAATGGTGTCCTTGGGCTGGGCATAGGCCACGGCGTGTTCGATGGCCTGATAGCGGTCTTCGACCAGTTCCACCTCAATCCCCTTTCGCTTTCCGGTAGACAAAGCCCCTTTCAGGACCGCTTCCATGATGGTGTGGGGGTTTTCGGTATACGGTTCTTCGTCCGTGACGATGGTGAGGTCGCAGTGATCCGCCACAATGCGGCCGAGCATGGGGCGCTTTTCCTTGTCCCTATTGCCCGTGGCGCCAATGACGCCAATGACACGGGCAGTGGCGGTGGTGCAAACGGTTTTATAGAGCTTTTCCAGCGCATCCGGGGTGAGGCCAAAATCCACAATCACTTCGAAACCCCTGGGGCTTTCAATCCTCTCCATCCGTCCCGGCACGCTTTCAAACGCAGCCAGAGACTTGGTGATTGACCGTAGGTCCAAGCCGACAGCCAGACCCGCGCCGACCGCCGCCAATGCGTTTTCGATATTGAATTCCCCGGGAACTATGAGGCTTACGTCCACGATTTTTTCCTGATAATGCACCAGGCATGTGGAACCGTATTTGGAGAGGTGGACGTCCGTGGCCTTCAGCTCACCGCGGTTGATACCGTAACTGATTTTGTGGGGGCAAGCGATTTTATTGAATTCCGGGAAATAATGATCGCCAGCATTCAGGACGGCGGTTTGCACGTTTTTAAAGAGTTTCTTTTTGGCGTTTTTGTACTCCTCCATGGTGTGGTGGTAATCCAGATGCTCGTGGGTGATGTTGGTGAGCACGCCGATAAACAAAGGAATGCCTAATAACCGGTTCTGGTCCAGGGCGTGTGAAGAAGTTTCCAGCACCACGTAATCTATTTTTTCTTCCACACAGCGCTGGAGGAATTTTTGGGTAGCAAACGGGCTGATGGTGGTGAGTTTGGAGAGATTAGGGGTGGCGTTTCCGTTGAACGAGAATTGTACGGTGGAAATCATCGCGACCTTTTTGCCGGCGTCCCGCAAAATATGCTCGATCATGTGGGTCGTGGTGGTCTTGCCATTGGTCCCTGTGACGCCAATGACATTGAGGCGCTTCCCCGGGGACCCGTAGGCGATGGCCGCGGTGAACGCCTTGGCCCAATACCAAAAACGGCGGATGGGGTTTTCTGGCTTGATGATTTTTCGAAGCCAATTCATCATGCGCCCATTATAACCAAAAAGCCTATTGGCGCGAAGCCAATCGCCGGTGTTGTTTAAGCACATCCACCAAGGACTCCCGTAAAACGGCGATGATCATTTCCTTGGTATACTCGGGTTCTTGCGTCATATCCAAGACCTTCTGAACGATGGCTTCTGCTTTCTGGGGCCGTGAGAATAGGGTCATTGTCATGGCGATCCGCACGGTTTCTATCCATCTTTTACCAGCGCCGGGGCCTACGTCCGTTTTAAATGCCCGCTTGGCATGTGTCAGTAAAAACCCGAGCATGGGGACATCGTTGCTCCCCGCCTCGGATTCGGGTTTAAAATCAGATACTACTCTGGCCAATGCTTCCCTTAATAACTGAATTTTTAATCCGCTGACTTTCTTTACCCCCACATCCAGCCCATTGCCGTCTATGATTTTCCTCAAGGATCTTCCCGGAAAACGACGACTGGTGACTGCAGCTAAAATAGCGTCCACGGTTTGATTTTTTAGCTCATCCTGTTCACCGTTTGCCTGTAAAAACTCATCTAATTTGGATTGGGCTATTTGTACTTTGGAGGGAGGACGTTGCCAAAACATGTTTAGGGCAATTGATAAGTTAGGAAGAATATTTTAATCCACTTCCTTCAAATTGTCAATATCCCGCCGGATTTGTTCTTTGAGGGCATCGAGTGTTTGGAATGTTTTGGGGCCGCGAAGGCGCTTTCCTACGCGAAAGCTTACCCATTTTCCGTAAAGATTACGCGAAAAGCGGGGGATGTGGATTTCTAGCACGTCCGAGGGGTGACGGAGGCGCGGGCCAAAGTATAAGATACCGAGATATGGTTTTTTTGAGATGAAAACCCTACGGGTATAAACACCGCGCGTTAAATGTTCGCCACATTGTCCAACATGGAAGTTGAGCGTGGGGAAGCCGAGTTTTCGGCCGAGTTGCATGCCGCGTTGCACTTTACGGCGGAAGGTTTTTTTCATATATGTCATTATAACAAAGCGTTTGCCTTGAGGGCTATAGGACGATAAAATGGTCAAGCGCTAACCCCCTTTTTATGAAGCGGAAAATCCCCGCCACCATGGCTACGCAGCATCCGGACAACGCTCGCGCGGCGTATTTCAATAACAAGAAATTCCTCAATACGACCGATGAGATCGAGGAGTGCTATCGCTGTTTTCAGGAACTCAAATGCACGGAATACATGTGGGACTGGGAGGGGAAGTTTGTGGATGAAGCGGTGGTGGAACGGTTTTTCCAGCAGTATTACGATTTTTTTAAAAAGACTCAGCTGGGCAAGGATATTTTTCTGACGTTCCGCATCCCTAATATCGATGAGGAAAGCGGGCTCCGGCTGGCGCGGGCGTATATGGCTATTCTTACGGCGGATGATTTGGCCCAGGAACTTGGGCTCCATGCGCCGCCGGTGTTTGAAGTCATTTTGCCCATGACTAAAAATGCGGCGCAGCTTTTGAACGTCAAAAAAACATTCCATCAAGTAGAGCAGTTTAAAAAGCAGGCCTTTAGGACCCAGCGAAAAGGGGACTATGAGTTCCACGTCATCCCGTTATTTGAGGGGGTGGACGATTTGTGCGGGGCGGACCGGGTATTGGCGGACTACATTGAAGGATCTAAAAAGGCCTTTGGCAAAAAGCCCCCTTACCTGCGGCCGTTCATGGCCCGATCCGACCCGGCGCTCAATTCCGGCTCCATCCCTGCCACCCTTTCCAATAAAGTGGCTTTGCAGAAGTTTTACGAAGTGGGGGAGCGATATAAAGTCCCCATGTACCCCATCATCGGGACGGGGTGTTTGCCGTTCCGGGGCGGGGTCAATCCGGAGACGATTGCGGAAGCCATTGATGAGTTCGCCGGCGTCCGGACCGTTACGGTCCAATCGGCCTTTCGCTATGACTATCCACTGGAAGACGTCAAAAGGGCCATTCGGCTGATCGAACGAAAACTGCCCGAACTGGAATTTACCCCCCTTTCCAAAAAGGAAATCCAGGACGTGTTATGGGTGAATCGGGTGTTTGGCGGTTATTACCAACGTACCATTGAGCCCCTTGCCGAAATGATTAACGAACTGGGCACCAAAGTCCCCAGCCGCCGTGAACGCATGCTGCACATTGGGCTTTTTGGGTATAGCCGTGGCATGGGGAAGGTCAGTTTACCGCGCGCCATCAATTTTACCGCCACTTTTTACTGTCTGGGGGTGCCGCCGGAATTTATCGGCAGCGGACGCGGATTACGGGACGCCATGAAGGCAGGCAAACTCAAAACCATTGAAAAATTTTACCATAACCTCCGCGCCGACTTTATCCATGCGGGCAAGTTCCTGAACAAGGAAAACCTGGCAGAATTGGCCAAGCGGCATGCGCCCTTTAAGCAGATTGAAGAAGACGTACAGGAAGTTGAAAATTACCTGGGCGTGGAGTTGGGGCCTCTCAAGACCAAGCACTTCATTTACCGAAATTTGGTCTCTTCCATTTACCTGCATAGCCGTGAACACGAGGACTGCAGCGATGAGCTGGAAAAGGCGGCAGCGATCCGAAAAAGTTTGGGGTGATGACTTTTTGAGAGTTGGAAGTTATATGGAGAGCTCCAAAATGAGGGGGAGATGGTCCGAGAATTTTTGATCAATGACCTGTAATGTTTTCACTTGAATCGTATCTGAAGCCAAAAATAAATCCAATGAATAGCGGGGGCGATACGCGGGGAAGGTTTTGTCGGTTGGGCGATTGAGGAGCTGGAGATGAGTGTCTTGGAGCAGTGGAGCGAGTTCTTGGATCTCGCGAAAAATATTAAAGTCCCCACACACGATGATGTTGGAGCGACTGGTAATGAGGTTCTTGAGTTCTGCAAATTGTTTTTGGCGCGTGGAAGCGATCAGCGAAAAATGCCCCATGAATACCGTTGCGCCATTGGACAAAGTGATTTCGTAAACCAGTTTCTTAGTCCCATGTCTTAAAAAATGCCGTTTGAACGCGAGCGGCTGTTTGGCCAAAAACCCGTTGCAGCGGGTGCGATGGAATGGGAAGTGGCGTACCACGCTCTGAGGCCCATATTTAACACAAACATCCCCGTGCGGGTACGTTGAGTCCGCGAGTACCTGCCAATGACGCGGTTCGATTTCGATCAAGCAGCACAAATCCGGCTGTTCACGGGTGATGAGTCCTTTTAATCCCGAAAGGATATTTTGTTGGATGGCTTTTGAAGTATACAGATAGCGATAAAAACGTCTGATGGAGTCCGCTACTGTGCCATTCAGTCCGCGGGCGTAATTTAAGTTGATAAGGAGGATCTTATAATTCATTACTTCCTTAATTGTTTTTGTAAGTCGTAAATCGCGGAAACCGTAAAGACGATTTGCAAGATGACGAATACCGCATCGCGCAGGTAAATGCTGTAAATTTCCAGCAAAGTGCCGCCTACGATAAAGAAGATGTCTTGTTTGACGCGGTTTTTGGTCACCACACCCATGGTGATGAGCAGTAGGCCGAGGGCGCCAAGGATTTTGAAAAGAAGGTCAAGGTCCATTTGTTTTGAGTTTATCAAAAAGGGGTCGACGAAGCATGACTTTTTTTATACAATAGCTTCGCTTTAAGTTTGTGGGGCTGTAGCTCAGCTGGCTAGAGCACTTGCATGGCATGCAAGGGGTCAGGGGTTCAAGTCCCCTCAGCTCCACCATTACAACATTTGATTCATTAGAGCCGTCATACCTGATACACGTACACGCTGTTTTCCTGGGTGATGGGTTTGAGGTCGTGGATGCGGAAGGCGTTGGTGATGAGGCGGGTGCCGGGTTTTAACTGGGGCCAGATCTCCTTGTAAACGCGTTTCATGGAATGGGGCATCAGGTAACAAAAGAGGACGTCAGCGTCTGAGTAATTTTGGTTCCAAATACTCCCCAGGCGCACTTTGGCTTTGGAGCGAATGACGAGTTTTTTAAGTTTGGCAAAAAGGACTAGCGGGATGGAAATTTCGTAGCCGATGGATTTTTTGGATATTTTGGCGGCGGCAAAGGTCAGGCCAAACCCACCCGCACCGAGTTCGTAGACGGTGTCCGAAGGATTGAGTTTGGCGAGTTTTAACATGGTTTGGTGGCGCTTGCGGCCCGAAGGGACGAACGGACCTGTGGTAAACGCCCCCCACAACCCGGGGACCAGGAGTAAAAATAAACAAACAATAATCCAGCGAGGGTCCAGCCAACCGGGCCAGCCGAGCCATGCGACCAAAAACCCGATCGCTGTGCCGCTGATGAGGACAAAAAGGATACTTTCGGTCATGGTGAGTGGTGAACTGGTGGGCAATAGTGGACTTGAACCACTGGCCTCACGAATGTGAATCGTGCGCTCTAACCAGCTGAGCTAATTGCCCGCGATGTGTTCTACTGGAATTATTGTCGGAAGCGCGCAACGCTTATTGTATGGGCCGAAGGCTCTCCAGCTGAGCTAATTGCCCGTAAGTGTGGTGGAGCTGGGGGGAATCGAACCCCCGACCTCAGCAATGCGAATGCTGCGCTCTAGCCAACTGAGCTACAACCCCAAGTGGTGGGCGGTAGAGGGGTCGAACCTCTGACCTCATGAACGTCAATCATGCGCTCTAGCCAACTGAGCTATGCCCGCTTAATTTGTGTCTCGGCTAGCTGGAACGGTCTTGAACCCCCGACCTGTCCGGTGTGGCACCGGACCGCTCTAGCCAACTGAGCTACAACCCCAAGTGGTGGGCGGTAGAGGGGTCGAACCTCTGACCTCATGAACGTCAATCATGCGCTCTAGCCAACTGAGCTAACCGCCCACGAGCAAGGGTGATTATAGGGGGTCTAACAACTCTTATCAACCCATTTCAGGAACTCCTCGTTACCGTAGTCAATGCTCACAAAGACGATGCAGGGGCATTTATAGGAATGGAGCTGGCGGACGAGTTTAATGATTTTGTCTTCATTGCTGGCGCGGGTTTTGACGATGATGACCACTTCGTTTTC
>JAZDJE010000023.1:0-4350 GCA_043804325.1 Candidatus Peregrinibacteria bacterium | reverse complement strand
AGTTTGTTCATCAAAAGTCATGTTTCCTCCGTTGATACAGACCTTATGCCCAGCCGCTTCTTTTTTGAGAGATTGAACTTCTTGTGGGGAGCGAACATCCGGTTTAAAAACCCTCAGCGAATTGCCAAAACGATGACGGTTGATGGCTTCTTCTATCGGAGCCCGTGCCTGCAGCGCGATGCCAGCCAAGGCCGCTAAAGTAAGACCTCCCAAGGTAGCCAAACGCCAGGCTGAAGGGGAATCCTTGTAATGCAAAGCTGCCTCCACCTGCTCGCGCAGTTCCTGGGGTATTTCGGCATGCTCTTGCCCGTCATGAGGATGATTTGGGTTTGTCATATATTAATATAGTATTAAGAGCTAATAGATTTTACAATAAAGTTGGTTAAATGTCAATAGCTTTTCAGGGGTGGTTTAGGGGGGTCTTTTGTGGGTAAAACACGATTAAAGGACATGCCAAAAAAGGCTTAGGCGCGCCGAAAAGACCTTAACACACCATGATATACATAAATCTAAAGGAAAGTCAAGGGTCTAAGGGGGGCAAACCTTGAATCCTCTACAACTCCGAACGAAGATTTTTTAAGAAAAGTTCGACAGGGATGATCTGAATCGGTCCTTCACGCATTGTCCTTTTGCCGCCATACAGCAAAACAGCTCTGGCTTGAGGGTAATCTTTTAAGAAAGCCTTGAGCCCCCTTAAGGATTTTAAAGAAACTTTAGCGGTTCTTTTGACTTCTATGGCGATCATTCCTCGTTTGCCATACATCACAAAATCCACTTCCAATTGATTCCCCGTGCGCCAGTAAAATAAATCATAATCCAGATTCAGGTAGTCATTCACAGCTCTGATTTCCTGTAAAACCAGGGTTTCCAGGGCGGCTCCTTCCGTTTCATCAGGGGAATCCAGCGGGCCGGCGGGGCGAAGGGTGCGGTAAATCCCGACATCAAAAAAATAAAACTTATTATGCCGGAGCAGACGGCGCTTGGCTCTTTTGGCGAACACGGGCAGTCGGTAAGCGATCATCATGTCATCGAGGATGGAAAAATAATTTTCCGCCGCCTTGCGGTGCACCGCGCATTCACGGGCGACCTCCGAAACGTTTAAGACGCTCCCCTGGGAAAAACTGGCGGCTTCCAGAAACCTGGAAAAAGCTCCCAGGTCACGAGTCAGCCCCTCTTGCCGCACTTCCTGTTCCAGATAAGTCATGACGTATGATTCCAGGTAGCGTTTGGGATCAGATTCCTGGAAAATGGCGGGAAGATGGCCTGAACGCAAAGCATTGGCTAGGTTAAAGTCCCGGCCAAGTTCGAGAGCGGTCATCGGATAAAGCCGGTAAGTCAGGGCCCTGCCGGCTAAAAGATTAACCCCCTTGCCTTTCAGTTTTCGCGCGCCGGAACCCGTCAGAATAAATTTTATTTTTTTACTCTCTATCAGGCGGTGGACTTCATGCAGAAGGGCGGGGATGCGCTGGACTTCATCCAAAATCACCCAATCCTTAAAACCATCGGGGATCAGGTTTTCAAGGTGCTGCGGACGAGCCAGCAAATCATTAAACAATTCAGCTTCCAAAAGATCCAGATAAACAGCCTTCGGGAATTGAGTCTTGAGCCATGTGGTTTTCCCTGTGCCGCGGGGGCCGAAAAGAAAAAAACTTTTGCCTTTGGGCGGGGTTAGCATTCTGGTGTACATAACTCCATTTTACACTGTTTTTTGGAGTTATCAAGTACATGTAGGCAAGCCGGAAAAGAACCGATAGGCCGATCCACTCAAAAAGAGGGATGACGGCAAGGGATCAGGGTTTTCGATTTTTTGGTTCGAATGTAGTTTTCACCCATCTGTAAAAACTTTCATCATCCCAGCCGGATGGTCTGGTTTTGTATAGATCACTTGTGCGCGTGCCAGAAAACCCTTCTCCTTTATGCCCTGCTGGGGGGCTGTCTAAAGTTCCTAAATACAGCGGCATGCTTGTTCCATGAACATTAACGTAATTGCGTGAGTAAGAGATCGCGGCTTTGTACCACCAGGCGTTTATCGGCTTTTTGTAAAAATCTGAAATAGCTCCTCCGGTTTCCGCGTTGGTGAGGAATTCATCACATTTTTCTTTATTATCCTGGTCCATTGTGGCGAATTTCTCGATATCAATCATTGCACTCCCTATTTTAGCTTGTAACGGAGGAATTAACCCGACGAATCCTTTTAAAGTTTCTGCCGCTTTTGCTGGCATCCATAAGGCCACACGGATCCACTGAGCAAAGAATTTGCCAACATCTCCACTGACAACACGCGTGGCTTCCAAATGCAAGCCAGCTGCCCGTTTTACATTTTCGAATATGCTCAAGGATGGGTCAATTAAGAATGGCGGGCGATATTTGTGTTTGTTGGGATTCATGTAGTCCGTCCAGCGATTTTCGCCGGAGGTTTTGAGCAGATATTCGGTACTGCCCGGCAAAGGCATGCGCCAAAAGGTATACATTTCGTCCGGTATTGACGAACTGCCCCTATTTACAGCCACATGGATGGGGTACATCAAACCAATCACCTGTTCTCGGTTCAAGCCCCCCTCTTTCATGAATTTCGCAATGGCTATTTCATAAGATTTAGCGTCCATTTTCCACAGCATATCCGCGTTATCAGTGGTGGTTGTCCACCCTACATCTTCTTTTTTTACACGACTAATAAAGTAACCGATCCGATAATCTTTTGGATTCGCTAGGTCATTCACTTCATCATAATCCGTGCCGTTATTGAATGCCCTTTCAAATGACTGCTGGTAAAAGCCAAAAAATGCCCAACCGGGATTCGTCGCCGGATCCATTATGTCCTCTATGGACTTTTTGCTGGTATCTCCAATGTCAGCTAAACTTAATTCCCCACTCTTCGTGCCAACCAATGTATCTGTCCGGAAAGACTCGCGGAATCTGCGAATGGTGGTTGTGGTTAATGGCACGAGCCATTGATCGAAGCCATAAAGTATTTGCAATGGCAGTTTGACGCCTTCCACCACCATTTCTACATGGTCGCCAATAAAGTGGCGAATGGTGTATTTGTTGGCGCCGTACCACAATTCCACACTTTCTTTGGCGAAGTGAAGTTTAACAGCGCCGGCTTCCCCCATTTCACCAATCCATTTTTTAATATCGTCGGCTTTGTTTCCGACCGTGTGGAAAAAGTCTTCCGCTGTGGGGGAAATGTAACTGTCAAACACGTTGCGACCCCAGCGGTACACGTCATACACAGCACCGGCCGCTTTGTCGGCCAATTGATCTTTCCAGTTTTGACCCACGGTTTTTTCCACTTCACTCACGTCAATTTCCGCGTTGCGCACCATTTGCCAAGTAATTGCTCGTGGGTTGGCACGCAAGCGCTGCAAGGCATCTTTTGACCACAAAAAGCGTGTGCTTTTGGCTTTTTCTAGAGTGAAGGTTGGATCCTTGATAGCTTGGATCCAGCGTTCTTCGAGCGCGAATCGTCCCTGATCCATGTCGGTGTAGCCATCTTTATCCGACACGTGGCGGAAAAAGTTTTCCATGGCCCGTTTCACGATGAATTTGGCTTCTCCTTCTTCGCTTCTGGCGGCTCCACGAATTTTGCGGTTGCAATTGATTCGTCCTACGTCCATTCCCATTCTTTTCCATAAACTGTCAGATTTGTTGCCAGGAAGTTGATTCCCATACGAGTCAGTTCCGTTGTACCATTGCACCGCCAAATCAAACGGCACGGGGTTCAGTTCATATAAAGCAGCTGTATGCTGATCTTTATCAATGCCTTTTTCTTTCATCCACGTGTCTCCCTGTTGCACCAGCACGGCTTCGTACGTTCCTTCAATGGCTTCGCCCAGTGTGTCAAAAGCGCCAGTGCGATCCAAAATACCGCGCCCCGTGAGTTCTTTCATCGTGACTTCGGCAATCAAGCCAATGCCGCCGATTCTCAACAGATCTGCCATGGGACCTTTCCCTTTAATGGCGTGGCTAACCCCTTTGTACAATCCAAAAAACACTCCAATGCCCGCGGCCATGCGCACGGGGTCACCGGAAAGCACCATGTCCAATACGCCGCGTCCGGTATCCAATATTTTATCGCCAATATTCATTCCTTCCAGTTTGGCCAGCACTTCCGGTTCGCCGCGCTTGGTAGCGCCATCGATGGCTTCGCGCTGTTTAATTTCCTCTTTTATCACATTATAAATACTCCGTGCCACGGCTTCCTGGTCACGATTTTCCGTTCGCGTCAGCCGTTCCGGATGGCCTTGGTACAGCATCGGGAATATCGCCAGGAAATCCTGCTTACCTCCGCCCTCGGTTTCCATGATGATGGCCTCGAACATGCTCGTGAGTTTTTTGAATTCATTCCAA
>JAZDJE010000022.1:0-2311 GCA_043804325.1 Candidatus Peregrinibacteria bacterium | reverse complement strand
AGACCACCGCAAGTTGGGCAAGGAATTGAAGCTATTCACTTTCAGCGATAACGTTGGCCCCGGTTTACCCCTGTGGCTGCCCCGCGGCACCGTGATTGTGGAAGAACTGGAAAAACTGGCCAAAGAAGAGGAATTCAAGGCCGGCTACGTCCGCGTGCGCACGCCGCACCTTACCAAGGGCAAGCTTTACGAGCTTTCAGGGCATCTGACGCATTACAAAACCAGCATGTACCCGCCCATGAAGCTGGAGGGCGAGGAGGACTATTACGTGAAGCCCATGAACTGCCCCCACCACCACATGTGCTACGCGGCGGAGCCCAAAAGTTACCGCGACCTCCCCCTGCGTTACGCGGAATACGGCACCTGCTACCGCTTTGAGGATTCCGGCGCCTTATTCGGCCTTATGCGCGTGCGCAGTCTGCAGATGAACGACGCCCACATTTACTGCACGGAAGACCAATTCGAGCAGGAATTCATCGCGGTTACCGATTTATACCTGAAATATTTCAAGATCTTCGGCATCGAAAAATACGTCATGCGCCTTTCCCTGCACGACCCGAAGGGTTTGGGCGAAAAATACATCGATGAGCCAAAGCTTTGGGTTAAAACGGAGGAAATGGTCCGCCGCGCCATGAAAAAAGCCAAGGTAAACGTCGTGGAGGTCAATGATGAAGCCGCCTTTTACGGTCCCAAAATTGACGTGGAAGTGTTTAGCGCCATCGGCCGCGAGTTCACCTTAGCCACCAACCAGGTTGATTTCGCCGTCCCCAAGCGCATGAAC
The DNA here is from genome assembly GCA_043804325.1 of Candidatus Peregrinibacteria bacterium. GTDB lineage: Bacteria > Patescibacteriota > Gracilibacteria > UM-FILTER-43-11 > UM-FILTER-43-11 > JAZDJE01. The sequence continues at coordinate 1,530 of JAZDJE010000022.1, read as the reverse complement.
CTTACTTATATCGATGAACATGGCCAGGAGAAGCACCCCCTTGTCATCCACCGCGCGCCCTTGGGCACCCATGAACGCTTCATCGGGTTTTTGATCGAGCACTTCGGCGGCGCCTTCCCTGTGTGGCTGGCGCCTGTTCAGGTGAGCATCCTTCCCGTTGCCGCCGCGCATGAGAAATACGCGGAAGAAGTGCGGCAGAAACTATTTGCCGAGAGCATCCGGGTCGAAGTTTTGAAAGCGGAAGAGACATTGGGCAAGCGCATCCGTCATGCGGAAATGGAAAAAATCCCCTACATGCTCGTCCTCGGCGACAAGGAGCGGGAAAGCGGATCGGTAGCCGTGCGCGATTACAAGACAAAACAGCAGAAGGTCATGAAACTCGACGCTTTCGTCAAGGCCATCAAGGAAGAAATCGCCGAGAGAAGGCTTTAATGAGCGAACCACAATAAGTCCATCATTGCTTTTGACGTGGCAAAAAGCTCCCGTTTTTTGAATTCGTACATTTTGGCGTATTCATGCCTGTCCGCCGCTATGCCGACGGCGTCTATTCCCGATTGCCCGGCAAAGAAAAGGGCGCGTGGCAGGTGATAGCGCTGGGTGACTATGATGACGTTTTTTTCAGTCAGGTTTTTCATGGAAGAAGCGGTATCCAGGCCCTTTTCGTCCAAAACAATAGCGTCCGCCGGCACGCCGCTGCCCGTGGCATAATCCGCCATGGCCGCGGCTTCATGCGGGGCGCCGCTCATGATAAGTTTTTTAACTTTGTCCGCTTTAAATAGCTCAATCGCCGTGTCCACCCGGTCGCGCAGGATATCGGATAACCGGTTGCCATAAGCCGCGGCGCCGAGAACAAGGGCGATATCTTTTGCGGGAACATCCGCGACGTTTGTATATATTTGGCCAGATGTCCGCAAGTTCACATACAAACTGGCCGCGAACGGCATCGACAAAAAAAGCGCCACTATAACCCCCACGCCGATGAATCCCTTTTTGCAAAATGTCATTATCCAAATATCAAGTTGAGCTCTTTCTTCCCTAAGGCTTTGAAAATCTTATAAATCAAATCAATTCCCGCCGAAACCTGGGCATTTTCAATCCTGCTGATGACGGCCGGCGTGGTGCCCGCCTTTTTCGCCAATTCGGCCATGGAAAGCGATTGGAAATTACGCTCTTTATGCAAAGCCGCAGCAAGTTGTATGCGTGCCTTGGCTTCCTCCAAATAAGTTTTATATTGGGGGTGTTTTTTCGCCTGCGCGAAGACATCAGTGTATTTTTTGGCTTTCATAGTGTTTAGCGGGTTAGGGGTAATGATAAGTTGTTCTTGAGGTAATCCTGCCTATTTTGCTCCGCCTGATCCAGGAATTTTTCAATCATCCTGCCCACTTTCTGTTTCTTGGCCTTTTCATACAATTTAGGCTTATCCATTGCGCCCAGAAGAACAATTTTACTGCCCACCTTGGCGAAGAAAGCGATGCGAACCAATGTGGCGGATTCTTTTATCTTCAGGACCCCAAAATTCCTGTTTTTGTA
>JAZDJE010000021.1:0-6474 GCA_043804325.1 Candidatus Peregrinibacteria bacterium | reverse complement strand
GAGGAAGCGTTGGCTCGGGGCTGGAAATGGTGTGATTATGAATCCAAAGTGGAGGCTGATCGCACGATCCCTGCCTCACGCCTGCCCCATGACATCAAAGACATTCCTGACGATATTCTCAACTGGGCAATCTTGTGTGAGGTGACTGGTAAGCCCTTTAAAATTATTGCTCAGGAGCTCAAGTTTTATCGCGAACACCAATTACCCTTGCCTCGCCGGCATCCCGATCAGCGCCATTGGGATAGGCTCGCGCTCAAAGAGCCCTATCAACTGTTTGATCGATCATGCGCCAAGTGCGGCCGGGAGATCCAAACTACGTATAGTCCTGACCGGCCGGAACAGGTATACTGTGAGGCGTGTTATCTTAAGGCGGTTTATTGATGGACCAGAAGGAATTTAAATTGCACGATCTTGAGATCCGTTATGCCCAGCACTTGGGCGTTCCTTTGCCAACCCTTTCTCCTTCGGAGCGGTTGAGACAGCTCATGGCCACGCGGAACGAATGGAAGCTGTATCGCCGTAAATGCGACGCCACGGGCGAGGAAATTTTAAGCGCGTATCCTCCGGACGCCCCTTTTAAAGTTTATAAAAATTCCGTGTGGTGGGGCGGGGGATGGGACGCCACAGAATTCGGTCGCGATTTTGATTTTTCGCGCCCCTTTTTTGAGCAGTTTGCCGAACTCCAAAAGGTTGTCCCGCGCGACGGGACCTCGATTTTTAATTCCGAAAACTGCGAATACAACAGCCATATCCGCGAGTCCCGAAACTGCTATTTAAATTCCCTCATCGCGAAATGCGAAGACACGCATTACTCGTATTGGGTGGTGGGGGACAAAGACGTGGTGGACTGCATGTACACCAACGACAGCACCCTTTGCCATACCTGCTCTGACGTCAACAAGTGTTATGGATGCGTGCTCCTTGAGGAAGCCAATAATTGCAGCGATTGTTATTTTTCCTATCAGCTCCGGGGGTGTGACCACTGCCTTTTTTCCAGCAATCTGGCGGATAAAAGTTATTATTTATTCAATAAATCCTGTACTAAGGAGCAGTTTGAGGAGGCCATCGCTTATTATCTCAATGGCTCATACGCTCGTTGGCAGGAAGCCGTTCAAAAATTTTTAGAAATGAAAGCGGCTACTCCGCACCGTTTTGCGCACAATCTGAATTGCGAAAATGTGCGGGGCGATCATCTCAATCATTGTCGGAACTGTTTTGATTCGTTTGAAAGCTACGAATCGGAAGATTGCGTGAACGGGATTTCAATGGACGCTTCCAAAAATGTCTATAACGCTTACTCGGCCGGGTGGCCCGGGTGCGAGGGGATTTACTCGTGCACGGTAATGCGGGGCTGCAAGGACTGCGCTTTTTGTACGTACACGTGGTTTTCCGGCAATATGCGCTACTCGGACAGCTGCAACGCCTGCGACAGCTGTTTTGGGTGTATCGGGCTGCATCACAAAAAATTCTGTATTTTGAATAAACAGTACACAAAAGAGGAATACGAGAAGCTCTTGCCGCGAGTACTTTCGCACATGAAGGAAACGGGTGAGTGGGGCCAGTTTTTTCCGCCAGCCCTCTCGCCTTTCGCCTACAACGAAACGGCGGCCCAGGACTTTTTTCCTTTAAAAAAAGAAGAGGCTTTGGCGCGCGGCTGGCGCTGGCGGGAACCGGATAAACGCGATTATCAACCCGCGACCCTCCAAAACATTCCCGACAACATCCGCGATGTGAATGAGGGCATTACCAAAGAAATCCTGGCTTGCACGGAGTGTTGCAAGAACTATAAAATCATCGCCCGAGAACTCGTGTTTTATCGCAAAATGAATTTGCCGGTTCCGCGGCATTGTCCCACTTGCCGGCACGAAAAGCGCTTTAAAAAACGCAATCCTTATCGCTTTTTTCAGCGCCCCTGCAGTTCCTGTCACAAAACCATCGAAAGCACGTATGCTCCGGAGCGGCCGGAACGGGTATACTGTGAGGGGTGTTATCTTAAGACCGTTTATTGATGCAATGCAAACAATGCAATACAGGGTTTAAAATTACAGATTCCGATCGGCGGTTCTTTAAAATGTTCGATGTGCCGGAGCCCGCGCTTTGCCCCCCTTGCCGGATGCAGCGGCGGATGGCGTGGAACAATCAGATCAATCTGTACAAACGGAAATGCGATGCCACGGGGGAGGAGATTATTTCCATTTATCATCCGGACGGTCCTCTGAAGGTTTATAAACAGAATTACTGGTGGGACACTGCCCAATTTGACGCCACGGAATATGGTCGCGATTTTGATTTTTCGCGCCCCTTTTTTGAACAATGGATCGATCTTGCTAAATCCGTTCCGCGCCCGGCGCTTTTTACCCTGTTTCAGTTCGACGAAAATTCCGAGTACACCAATGACGCGGGCTACAACAAAAACTGTTACATGATTTTTGATTCGGATTACAACCGCGACTGCTATTACAGCATGAGCAGTAATAAGAGCACGAACTGTGTGGACAACAACCGGATCAAGGAATCGGAACTGTGTTTTGAATGCGTGGACTGCACCCAATGCTACTCTCTGTATTACTCGCAGGACTGCGATAATTGCACTAGCAGTGCGTTCCTTAAAAACTGCATCGGGGTTCGGCATAGCTTCATGTGCAGCAACCTTAAGAACAAGGAATATCATGTTTTTAACAAGCCCTATGACAAGGCCACCTATACCAAACTGATGGCGAGCCTTTCCAAACATTCGGAACTAGCCAAGTATCTTAAGGATTGGGCGGCTTTTAAGCTCCAATTCCCCCAGCGCGCCATGCATGGGGTCCAAAACGAAAATGTGACAGGGGATTATTTGGTGTACTCCAAGAACGCAGAGAACTGTTTTGATTCCATGCAGCTATGGGACTGTAAGAATTTTGTCCGTTCCTTCGGGTCCGTCAAAGATTCCATGGACTGTTACGAGTGCGGCGACGGGATTGAGCGGTTCTATGAGAGCGCGATTTCCGGTTATAATTCGCAGGACCTTCGCTTTTGTCTGCTTTGCGTTAACGAGGAGCATAATTTGGATTACAGTTTTTACTGTAATTTTTCCACGGATTGTTTTGGATGCGTGGGGCTGAACCGTAAAAAGTTTTGCATTTTGAACAAGCCTTATCCGGAAGCGGAGTACAAGGCCCTTGCGCCCAAAATCATCAAGCACATGAGATCCACCGGAGAATGGGGCGAGTTTTTTTCAGTCCCGCATTCGGATTTCGCCTATAACGAGACGATGGCGCAAGAACATTTCCCCATGACCAAAGAAGCGGTTTTGGACCGCGGGTGGCGATGGCGCGAAAAAGACAAGGCGGACTTTTTGCCTTCCAACGCCACGGTGCCGGATGACAGCCGGACGGCAGACGAATCCATTTGCCAGGCGCTTTTTGCCTGTGAGGTTTGCGGACGGAGTTATAAAATCATCCTTCAGGAACTGAATTTCTATAAGACCCAGGGGGTGGTCGTCCCCAAGCGCTGTTTTTTCTGCCGTCACCGAGCCAGGTCTTTCCTCCGAAATCCCCGCGTGCTCTTTGATCGGCAGTGCGCCCAGTGCCGTACGGCGATCAAAACCAGTTACGCTCCGGGTTCCCCCTGGACGGTGTATTGTGAGAAGTGTTATCAGGCCTCTCTTTTGTGAGCGAAAATCATTTGTGGATACCGTGAGGGAATTGTACAATAGTTAGAGCGATTAGCGGCTAACGTGTAGCGTTTAGCATGGTTAATCGCTAGCCGCTATGAAATACCACTACCTTCACGTCATCGTCCCCCAGGGGGAACAGGCGAATCCCAAAAAAGAACACCTTTTTGAGCAAATTTTGGTGAATTTGCAGAACACGGTGAAGGGCAAGGTGATTTCTTTGGAGTACTTTGGGTTTGAACAGTACACGTACTGTTACGTGGTGGTGCCGGACGACCTGCTTGAAACCATTGAAGGCTTGCTTTACACCACGTTTCCGGATTGTGAAATCCGGCCGACCAAGGACTATACCGTTGGCTTTCGGCCACAGTCGCAGGGATTGGCGGGGACGACCTTAGGCTTCAAGTTTTTCGATATTTACCCTTTTAAACTGTATGACGAATATACGGAGGACAGCCAGTCCAACCTTTTTTCCGTGATTTCCAAGATCGCGGCGGGAGAGCAGGTGTGGGTCCAACTGGTCATCCGGCCCAAGAACGAGAGCGCCGCTTACCACTTTAAGCGCACCTGGGCCATGCGGTTTGCGCGCATCCGCCAGATTTTCCATGTGCGCGACTGGTTCCGCGCCCGCGGGGAGGAATCCATGAGCAAAAAACGCAAGAAGTTCTCCCAGGAAAAGTACAAGCTTAAGCCTTATGACGTGGCGATGCGTTTGGGATATGTGGCTAAGGACCGGGAAATTGCCCATCGTAAGCTCAATGCCATCGTCAATAGTTTTTACCAGTTCAACCATACCGATGTCCAGGAGTTCCGGGCGGGGCACGTGGTGATGGGGCCGGCATTTGCGGAGCTCTACCGCAAGCGCTCCATTTCCGGCCATCACCTGATGGGGACTAAAGAGCTTTCCACCATTTACCATTATCCCAACTCCGACTATACGCCGCATATTGTCCACGTTTTAGCCCGAAAATCCGAACCGCCGCAGGACTTGCCCACGGGGGGAGGGCCGGACATTTCCATGTTTGGCACCACCAATTACCACAATAACTTTGTGGACTTTGGCATCAAGCGGGACGACCGCCGCCGGCACCTGTATACTGTGGGAAAATCCGGTTCCGGCAAATCCAAACTGCTGGAACTTTTGATCCACGACGACTTGAGGAATGGGCATGGGGTCGGTGTGCTGGATCCGCATGGGGACCTGATCGATAATCTGCTCCCCTATATCCCGGAGGACCGGTTGGACGATGTGATTTTATTCGATCCCGGGGACACGGAGTTTCCCATCGCTTTCAACCCGCTGGAGCACGTGGATGAGGCCTATAAGATGCAGGTGACGCTTGGGTTCATCGACATTTTTAAAAAGCTTTTTGGGACGGGGTGGACGGACCGTATGGAACACGTGCTCCGCTACACCACATTGGCGTTACTCGACAGCCCCAATACTACGGTGCTTTCCATCTTGAAAATGCTCACGGACAAAAACTACCGCCAAAAGATCATTTCCCGCATCCAGGACGCGGTGGTGAAGAACTTCTGGGTCAGCGAATTTGCCGCGTGGAGCGAAAAATTCGATGCGGAGGCCATTACGCCGCTCCTCAATAAGGTCGGCCAACTGGTTTCCACCAACATGATCCGCAATATGGTGGGCCAACCGGAAAGCAAGTTCAACTTGCGGGACGTCATGGACAACCGCAAGATCCTGCTCATGAAGGTTTCCAAGGGCTTGCTGGGGGAGGAAAACTCGGAAATTTTGGGCGGCATGATCATCACCAAGATTTACCAGGCCGCCATGCAGCGCGCGGACATCCGGGAGACGGAACGCAGGGACTTTTATTTCTATATCGACGAATTCCAGAACTTCGCCACCGATACGTTTGCGGAGATCCTGTCCGAAGCGCGCAAATACCACTTGTGCCTAACTTTGGCGCACCAGTACATGGGGCAGCTCTTGGAAATCGTCCGCAAAACGGTGTTTGGGAACGTGGGTTCCATCATCAATTTCCGCGTGGGATCGGATGACGCGCGCGTTTTAACGGAGGAATACACGCCTATTTTTAAAGATCGGGACATCATCAATCTGGGGGTCCGGGAGTTTTACATCAAGATGTCCGTCAACGGGGAAATCCGCGAGGCCTTTTCCGCCCGTACGCTCGACGTGCCGTCGCCCACCAACGACATGACCGATTATATTGTTGAGCAGTCCCGCAAGAAGTACTGCTCGCCCAAAAAGGACGTGGAAAAAGTGCTGAGCAAGTGGGACGAAGCCGGCGAGTTCAGCGAAGACAACGTGGCTCCAGAAATGGAGGCGGCGTTTGAGGAGCCGCTGATTTAGCTATAGGAATTCTGTTAGAACTGAGAGTTAAGCGCAGTTTTTTAGGCAAACTTAATTACCTTGTCTTTGTAAATTTCCTTATACAGCACTTCAATATCTTGTATGAGTTGCGAAATATCTTTCATTACTTTTTTTAGATTATCTATCTTGACAGGCTCTGCGGTTATGCTTAATCCTTTGCCTTGTTTTGCGGTAACTTTTAGTCTTGTAATCTCATCTGAATTTTCTTTATTAGCATAAGCGCTGTGGGTTGCCTTGTTTCTTTCTTGTTCAACATTGTTTAGTCGCTTTATGATTTTAGTGATTTTTTCATTTTGAGTTTTGCCTAGTTTATATTTTGCTAGGGAATCGAATGCCTTTAATAAATTCTGAAAAGACATTTCGCATGTCACAATTACTCCAATCTTTGAGTCTTCGGAAATTAAACGTGTTACAAAAGATGAAAGTATCAACTCTAATGTTGAAAAGTTTAAAGTGATTTTCC
>JAZDJE010000020.1:0-8768 GCA_043804325.1 Candidatus Peregrinibacteria bacterium | reverse complement strand
CGGATTTGGCGGAAAAATACCCCAAACGCGTGGCCATTGTCCCGGAAGAAAACGAGGGCAAGCGTAAAATTTACGCCGCCGCCGACATGATCTTCATCCCCGCAGACAGCACAGAATGCATCGAAGAAGCAAAAAATGCCATGGCGTACGGGGCAATTCCCATCATGGCGCCCCAAAACTTTGCCGAAGACTACGACCCGGTCCAGGAAAAGGGCAGCGCCTTCTTTTACACCAAAGAAAGCCCCTGGAGCTTCTTTGCGTCATTTGTACGCGCCCTGGAAAACTTCCGCTTCCCCTACGACTGGAAAAACATCCAAATCAACGCCATGGAAGCTTAAAGGTGCCGGAAGCATAATTAGCGAAGAGTACCGGAACCGGGCAAACCGCTGCTGGAACCGCTACCGCTGCCCACGATCTTGTCCACCAAGTCATTCATGAGGACAGAGATCTTTGACCATGTAATCACGCTAAGCAAATCAAAGCCAAAAATAAGGCCAACGATTTTAATAATGGTCACCGACAAAATAGTGACGATCAAACCGATAATCGCATAGCGAATGGTGTGAACGGCCTGCTTGATCTTGTCCTCCTGCCCTCCGGAAAGGATAAAAGAAATACCCCCCACAAAAATATAAAACACGGAAAGAATACCGGCCACAATAATAGCAATCGCTACCGCCAGATTGGCGATATCGATAATATCAAACTCCGTGGTGACCATGATAGTCTCCTGCAAAGGAACGGTGGTTAAAAAATAGTGGGTTTAAACCTCGGGATCGGGCTCATCCATGATGCTCTTTCCGGCCCCCTCCTCTTCCAATTCCCCTCCCACCACTTCACCCCCTTCCGGTTCCACAATCTTCATATTGACACGGGTATTGGTCTTGGACCCAATAACGCGAAGGAGTATGCGAATGGACTTAGCGGTTTGACCTCCTTTACCAATCACTTTCCCCATGTCTTCTTTGGCCACTTGTAGGGTTAAAAGAACTCCCATGTCATCAACCGTGCGAGTCACGACAACCTTATTGGGGTCAGAAACAATAGATTTAATAACATACTCAACAAAATCCTTATCGGGACCAACGGCGGTATTTTCAGCCATGATATGAAAAATTAAGAATTAAAAATTACGAATTGGATTTTTCAACGGGCTTGTTAGGCTCCTTTTCTTCCTTTTTTACTGCCGGAGAAACTTCCGCAGATGCCCCAGCCTGCTCCGGAACCTTGCCCCCCGCCGCCTTATCCGCCGCTATGTCCTTTTTCTTCTTGCGGTCCGGCATATTCTGAATATATTTTTCCATCCCCTTCATGCCCTTGCCCTTAAGAAGACGGGCTAAGGTACTGCTAGGCTGAGCGCCTTTCTTGATCCACTCTTCTAATTTTTTCTCATCAAGTTCAAAAACCTTTGGGTTTGCCAAAGGGTTATAATTGCCCAAGCGTTCCACAAATTTTGCTTTCACCGGCGCCGAATGCTCGGCAACCACAATACGGTAAAACGGTGTTTTGTTGCGTCCGGTACGCTGTAATCGGATCCTAAGCACGAGGTTTCGTAACGAGGTAAAAATGGCTGTTTTTCATGCAGCGGTAGGTAGCCTAACGAACTTCTAAGAACTTGTCAAACTTTTCGTACGGATTTTTTGGACTAAAGCCTTTCCATGACAGGCCTGCAATTCAGCCAAAAGCTTGCCTTCTACCCCCCGCAGCTCCTGGGCCCATCCGGGGTGTTTGACCGAAATCCACAGGGTCGCGTTCTGGAGTTTAATGGGTTTTGCCGCATCCGGCTCCTGCTCAAAATAATTCCGAAGCCATTTTTGGGCGGTAAAAAGCACATAAGATGCCTGGCTGGCGCCACCCAACTTATGCTGATTAAACCGTTTTTTAGCGATATCGCCGAGTTTTTCCATTTATGTTAAAACTATATTATAAACACGCAACACGGACTGGACTGTTTTTTTCCAATCGAATTCTTTAACGCGCTCAAAACCGCGGTCTATCAAACGCTGTCGGACCGAAGCATCAGTAGCCACCAGTCGCATTTTTTCCGCCATATCACCGATATCATGCGGGTCAAAATAAAGGGCGTTCCCCTCCCCGCACACCTCCGGAATGGCGGAAGCGTTACTGGCGGTAACCGGCGTCCCCGCCTGCATGGCTTCTAGCGGCGGCAAGCCAAATCCCTCATAAAACGAGGGGAAAACGTAAGCCACCGCGTACTGGTAAAGCGCTGCCAGGTCTCCTTCGGACACAATGCCAACCAAATGCACATACCCCTCGAGTTTTAAGGCTTTTACCGTATCCGGGACCTCGTGATACGTAGGATTGTGTTTCCCGGTAATCACAAGGTCATACTGCTCGCCGGATTCCTTGTTCATCTGAGCGAACGCCTGGATCATACCCACCACGTTCTTATGGTCCCGCCACACCCCGGTGTACAAAAAATATGGCCGCTGCAAGCCGAGTTTTTTCATCAAATCCGTCCGCAACGTAGGCACCGCCCCGCTAAACTGCGGGGTGACCCCGTTGTAAATCACTTCAATTTTCTCTTCGGGAACATGAAGAGTCTCTTGCAGATCTTTCTTGGTATGCTGGGATACGGCGATGATCTTCTTGGCCTTTTTGGTCACACTGCGTATCACGCGGTGATAAGCAAGCCGATGAAAGGGATTGGTCATTTTTTTGCCCGGATAAAAAGAAAGGGTTAAGTCGTGAATGGTCACCACAAACGGCCGGCGATAAAAAATCGGTGCGTTAAAATGGGTGAAATGTACCAAATCCAACTTGTGCGAATTAAGGAGCCTCAAAAATCCAAACTGCTCCCCAAACGAGTAATGGCCATAATCCGCCAGCACCTTGATAAAACGCCCGTTAGGCAGCTGAAAATCATCGAACGCTTCCTTGCGCAAAAACACGACATACTCATTTTGGGAATCAAATTCCGCCAAATGACGGATCAGTTCATAGGTGTACCGCCCAATCCCCGTAAAATGCGCCCCATACATCCGCGCGTCAATGCCAATGCGCATAATATAGATAAAAGTTAAAACAATGGTATTTTAACATATTTTATGATATAATTTAAAGATTCCAGGTAATCTTGTAACGAATAATCTTGTCATAACCAATGCGAGAGCATAAAGAATACATCCGCCATCACGCCCACAAGCACCATGAGCAGCATTTAAAGCTCAAGGAACTGCTCAGGCATATCCCGCCCAAGGAAAAGGTATGGGGCACGTTCTTGACCACCTTCGCCATTGCCATGGTGGCCATAGGCATTTATGCGAACTGGGGAAAGATTGTGGAGGCATTCACTCCCGAACTGGCACCTCCCCCTCCCCAAACCCACGGCTTTAAAACCGGCGTAAACGCGAGCATCAAAGTTGAAAAACAAGCAGAAAACGAGTACAGGAATTTACTGGCCAGCATCCCCACCGCCGGAGGCATGGCGGGAATTAAAACAAGCCATTTGCTCAGCCAAAAAACTACCCCGCCCATCAATTACGAGGAAAGCGTCCGAAAAACCGTCCAAACCACAACCGAACTTTCTACGGGACAGCACTTAACCAAGCTCCCCCAAAAACAGGTACAAGGCCTTTCTAAAAGCGTACTGGCCACGTACTACCTGGGCGAAAAAACAATCAGCATGGACTCCGTCCTAAAAAACGACACCCAAATCCTGGGGCAAATGAACAATGCCCTTTCTGTGGATTTATTTGACTATTTAAACCAATCCGCCAGCCGGGCCGACAGCCTGAACGGCTACCTGAACTTGCTAGAAACCCTAGCGAAAAAGGCGGAAAGCCAGATTACCGACTTAAACAGTAAAATCGCTTTTTTACAAACGAATTTTCAAACCCAAGAGGGGCAGATCCAACGGAATGAAGAGGCGTTTTTCCAAAACCTTCAAATCTTCAACGGCCCCAACGCGGAGGAAAACTTAAAACAGTTCATTGGCCTGCAGGAAAACAATGTGGAAATCAAGGCCAAGATCGGCGCGTACCAGGGCCTACGGGACTATTACCTTTTCTTCCAGCCGCGCCTCACCAATATGATCACCGCCATCCGCGCCAACCGCGACGCCCTGATCGCCGGCGTTAAAGTCACGGAAATCCAGAACATGACCTTGCCCCTCATCATTCGGGAACGCTAAAATAAGGGCATGAAAACTGGACTTTTTATCGGCCGCTTCCAGCCCTTCCATTTAGGACACCTTTCCGCTATCAAACAGGCGCTTGAGCAAGTGGATTTTTTGACGATTGGCATCGGCAGTGCGCAATATAACAACACAGACCAAAACCCCTTCACCGCCGCCGAGCGCCGCGAAATGATCGGGAGCGCGCTGGACGAAAACGGCATCATGCGCGAGCGGTTTCAAGTGGTTGAAATTCCCGACATCCATAGCGACCCTAAGTGGCCCGCGCACGTGCGCTCTATCGTGCCAGACTTTGAGGTTGTTTTTACCCGTTCGGACATCATCAAAAAACTATTCACCAAATACGACGGCGTCCCTATTGTGTGGCTCAAAAAAGAAATTCCCATCAGCGCCACAGAAATCCGGGAAAAAATGCGAAAAAGGGGCGACTGGAAGAAGTGGCTACCAAAAAAAGTGATAAACATCATAAAAATGCAAAAGAAAGAGCTCTAGGTTAAGCCTTTTACACAATGAGTCATATTGATATATATTTGACTCATCAGCCCAAAGCCATACTTTCAGGGAACCAGCATTACCGTCCTAGGACGGCTTTCTGCTACCCCCGCTTGTATCCAGTAGCCCTAATCCTACCCACAAATACACCATTACAAGGGGAAAAAGCAGTGAATTAACGAAAATCGCGTGCGCCATGATCCCCCCAAATCCCGCCAGGAGCCCGGCGGACAAATAGCTTTTAAAGTTGGTTTTTTTCCAAATATTCCGAAGAGCCGTGACTATCGCCACAAAACCAATCGCGAGATACGAAAGCAGGCCAAAAACGCCGGTAGTGGCCCATAAAGTGAGCAAACTGCTGTCCGAGCCGCCCGCGTCGTGATCGCTTAAAAGCCCGTATCCCCGCTGATTGATTTCATACGCGTAACGGCTGTACCCCACCCCCACCCACGGGTGATCGCGGATAATGTCGATGGCATAGCCCCAGCTGTCCAGGCGAAGCCGGGCGCTGGGATCCAAGGCACGCTGGGAGTCTAAGCCAACAAAAGCTTTTGCCGATTCAATCCCCTCCGTAACCCGCTCCTGCACCCGGGGAGACACCGCAAAACCGAGTAGCGCAAGAAGCATGGCGGCCACCAGCCACTTGCGCGATTTAAAAAACGCCAAAATCGCGATCATGGTGATAAAGGCCAAATACCCGCTCCGGGAAAATGTATAATAAAGCGCCACCAAACCGATGAGTGACACGGCGGCAAACACCCAAAACCACTGCTTTTTTCCCTTATGCCGCGCATACAATCCCAACGCCATCACCAAACCCAACGCAAAGGCCAAATACCCTCCTACAAAATTAGGGTCAAACCACGTGGAAAGCAGGCGGCCAATATGGGGGTCCCACCCCTGGACATCCAACCCCAATGCCAAAAAACTGGGGAAAAACTCAAGTTGAAGGAAGCCAAAAAGACAGATAAGCACCAGGCTCACGGTCATTCCGGAAAGAATCGTGGTCATCACGCGTTTACCGGGATCCCGGGCCAGCAAATCAAAAACCATAAACGCTAAAATCACGTACATAAAAAAGCGCCCCAGGTAACTGAACGCCACCGCCATTTCCATCAGCGGAAACCGGAATGAGTTGATCCCATACGTCAAAACCACCGTAAAAAGAAAAAAGGCAATAGCCTTCCCAATTTTACCCAGTCGAAAAACGCGATCGTTCCTCAGCTTGTCCAACGCCCAAACCGCAAAAAAAACCGGGATCAAAATATCGGACGGAAGCAATTCAAAACCCGCCACCGGTAAGCGCCATAACTCCCCTGTCACAGGGGCCAGTAAAAGCAAACCCAGTAAAATAAGAAGTGCTTGTGGCATGCAGTAAAATAATACGTTATTTTATTCCGAATCTAAAGGTGTTAAAATACCAGGCGAAATATTGATAACCATAATCCTATGAAACCCTTTGCAAAAATTTTATGGATTGCCCTGGTGACAACCATCGCGACTCCCCTCACTGCCTTTGGGCAATTTTACTTTCAGGATATCAATACAGGCGGATATTATTACGACACCAATGCCTATCTTAGGAGCACAGGAAGTGGTAGCAGTAGCAGCAGTAGCTCATCCAGCAGCTCAAGCGAATCGACATCTACAATAACGAACCCAACCCGGTGTAGCGCAAGCCTGGTACCAACAGGGGCTATTCAAGTCAAAATCGACAAAACGACCAAGAAACTGAGCTATCTGGATCAATCAGATAGCAACTTTGGCTTACTTGATGATTTAATAAGCAATTCCAGTGGCTATATAAACCTGGTGGATCTTAAAACAGGTAAGGCCAACTTCAACTATCAAGTCGGCAGAGCTTGCCTGGTAACCAGTGCCATAAGCGTTAGCTATATTGAACCCACTAAAGTAATACAAGCCCGGAAACAGTACATAGCCGATGAAATAGAAAAAGCAGAAAAAACCGGCCCCGAGGGATCCAGTACAGTAAAAATCAACAAGGCAGATGGCAAGGTTCTCTATTACACCGGCCCAAAAAATCAAGAAGAAGTCACAAACGCCGTAGGCGACTGGAATACGAAAGAAATATACGCCAAAGGCACCAAAATAAAAGTAGGTCTTATTACTTATCCGGACGCCTGGGAAGACTGGGGTTCCGGCTGGGTAGAGGTAGATAAAATAGCGCCAGCGCTAGCCCAAGCCACAACAACGGTAACTAGCGGTACGGAAACCCCGAAAGCAACCGAACCCGTTACAAGCCGCCCCGAACAGCCCCTCTCCATCATCGAAAGCAATATTCCTCCCGCCAACTACGAAGACGAGGTCCTGACCACCTTTAGCAGCAACCCATTCCCCGACACCAAAATTGAAACTCTGGAAGGCAAAGCCGCGGCCGAGCTATACCGAAGATCGGTCATTGGGGGATACCCCGACGGGCAGTTCAAGGGCTCAAAACCGGTCAACCGCGCAGAGGCTGCCAAATTTCTGCTCTTGGCGCGCTTTGAATCAATTAGCGACGTCTCTAATAACGGACAATTTTGGGACGTGTTAGACGATCAATGGTATACCAAATATGTGGTTTCCGCCGCGCTAAAAGGGATCATTAACGGTCACCCAGACGGTTCGTTCAAGCCAGCTTCTGACGTCAACACCGCCGAGTTCCTCAAAATGCTAACCCTGACCTTTGATTTACAGGAGAACCTTAGCCACACGTATTCCGATGTCAAACCCGGAGACTGGTTCGCCAAATACGCAGGGATTGCGCTCCGCTACAACCTGTTCCCCAACCGCTCCGGCCAAACCCTGAACCCCGCCAAAAAATTGACCCGGACCGAAGTGGCCGTAGCCATTTACCAATACCTGTCCAACCGCTAAAGGCTAGTATTTATACAAAAAGGTCTTCATGGCAAAATACCGCTTGGTGGTATCCAAAGTGGTAAAAAGGTTGTATTTTTCCCGTTCGACCAAACGGAATTCCTTACCGTCAAAAATACGATCGCGGAAAAAGGCGTACTTGCGCATGAGAAAATCGCGCCCTTTCTCCTGATAGCTCAAAGCCCTTTGGTAAAAGTTCTCGCCATCCAGCACATACACCGACAGGCTTTCCGCAAAGTCCTCAAAAACGTCCTGTTTGGAGTAGCCGGAAACAAAATCAAGCCGATTGCACGCCGTATTCAAACGTTCGCTGGAAGAAAAACAAATGGAATAAAAAACAAGCGAAGGGTCATCGTTGAAAAACGGAAATTGCCCCGCCTTAAAAATGGAGTGGATACCGCTTTTTGAAGTGCCTTGAGTGCTAAGCCCCAAATCAAAAGCGTGGCCGATCTCATGCACGGCGACCGCCATGAACTCACGGTTAATATAGGGGGTAGTGACCCGAAAGCACTCCTTGACGGTATGACACGAAAAACCGAATTCAATGGGAAATTCAATGGGATTAAGGCGCATTTTGAGGTGAGGGTCATACGTCTTAAAATCGATACGGAAAGAAGTGACCCCCCGGCGCTTCAAGTCAAAATCACTGACGGAAACCGCCTCTAAATTATCCGTATGGACCTTGGGCAAGGCGGTCATGACCTCCAAGAGCAAAAACTTATACCAATCGTGCACCCCCTCACCAAAGGTGAACTCAACAGCCGGAAAAGTGTTCTGGAGCGCCAATCCCGCTCCGTGCACGCTCTGGTTCAACAAATCGTCAGAAAGATCGTTCTCAAGCGCTAAAACGCGGGTAGACATCAAAATTCCTAGCAGTAAGGAAAAGACGAAGAGGGTTAATGCAATTCTTTTCACGGCAATGGCTAATAAGGAAACTCAACATTGGTGACTTCACCGGTTTTCTTGCTCAGCTCCACGAATAAAATATTGTATTTGCACTCACCCGTATATTCGGTTTTACACTCTACCAAATACGTCGTTCTGTCCCCTGCCTCTTCCAGCAATGAAAAGGTGTAGTGGCTGGCATCCTCTTGCTCTTGCGTTTCCAGCCACGTGGTAAGAACTGTTTTGGCCTCCGGGGTCAATCGGCTATGAGTCACCCCTCCTATAAACCCCCTGATGGGAATGACGCCAGTGATACTCAGCCCAAGAACGATGACGAATAAAAAGACAAAAATAGTGG
>JAZDJE010000019.1:0-2005 GCA_043804325.1 Candidatus Peregrinibacteria bacterium | reverse complement strand
GGGGGAGGAGATTAATATGTGACTCATTATAAGTTATGCTCCTTTAAAAAGGAAATGGCCTTGTGGTTTTTGCGGAAATCAACTTGTGTTAGAATTATTTTCCATTGTTTTTATTTTATGCGGCTCGATACTCCATCTGATGGTTCGGACGGTGATAGTTCGGAAGGCGCTTTGGTCAGAGCCTATCCCCCTAGTGTTTCCGTGCTCGATGGAAAACCCGTTTTTGCGGTTTCCCCCCGTTTTAACGAGGGGAATGAGCACCATGTGTATCGGTCCCGTGACGATGATGATGTGGACTGGGTCATTAAAACCCCACGCAGATTTTATGGCGCTTTGTGGCAGGACATGAGCGCCGATGCCACGGAGCGGGATTTGGAAGTGTTGGATCAATACCGAGTTCCTGTCATTCATACGGATTTCTTTAGGGATGCTTATTGTCAGGTTTTGGAGGGGGTGCCTCGACGCCATGCGTATGTATTGCGCCAGCCCGGCTTTTGGAAATATCCCAATATTTACTATGCCGATATTGCGAAAAATCCTGCGCTTTTGGATGCGCTTTTGGAAATCCTGGAGGTCCATCATCGCATTTACAGGGATTGCCAGCTGGGCATGGATATTTTGGGCGGGACTGAGTCGCACCAGAATTTACGGCGCTATATTTACGATCGCTTTCTTCGGTCGTTCGTGCCCGGAGTCCTGCCGGTACCGAAATTTCGCATGTCGCTCCCCAACCTCTTAAACCCCCAGGAAAATATTGACCATCAAAGCCAGCGCATTGTGCAGGCGGGTAAAGTGATTTTAGGGGACGTCCGATTGTTCCGGTTGGGCCAGCCGGAACACCTCAGCCAATTTCCCCATTTTTATCGGCGGCTGATCCGGGCTTATTTGGAGTTTTTGTATCACGTGGAAACCGGCGCCGCCGTGGGTATGGTCAAACGCCACGGTAGGCGGCCGGAGAACGGAATAGAAGATTTTTCCAGTGCTCCTTACCGATGTGGTGAGGAGTTGGCTGATTGGATTTTGCGTGCGGAAGAAGCCCAGGCGGCGATTAGTACCGGCACCACTCAATGACCGGGTAGAAATTTTTGTTCCAGGGGCCCAGCCATTGCTCCACCAGCCATTCGGCGGGGGATTTTTCCTTGAGCAAAATGAATTCCTGTATGGGCTCCAGGTAAATGCTCTCGTCTTCTCCGTCGGCGTTTATAATGGGGTGTTTGGAAAGTGACTTTTTGGCCAACTGCAATAACAGCTTGGCAATGGTGAGCAGGGGGATTCCGCGGATGGAGGCCTGGAGAGCATTCCTGGCGGCGTCTTCCAACAGCGTTTGGTAGTCCTTAAACGTCCAGTTATCGGTGAGTTGCTTCAGTTCCAGTAGGGTCATGTCGTCGTATATGAGCCCTTTTATCAGCGCTGCCGTTGCGGGGACCAATGCAGGGGGCAAGCTATCTATGCAACGGATTTCAATGACGTTACGCATCCGAATGTCTGTCCAGGCCCCCTTGAAGTGCATGTTGAAGTCATTGAGGGTGGCATGATGGCCTTCAAAGCCTTTTTTTATGTAGGTGCTGAACGGCATGTTGGGGTGAATCCAACCCTGTTCTTTTTTGAGAAAGGCCACGTTGAGGCTTAAAATGTGGTTGCCCCAGTCTTCGTAGGTAAAGTCGGATTCGTAGAGCTTTTGTGGCGTGTTGAACGTGGGAATGCCCGTGTGCAAGGTGAGCCATCGGCGGTAGCTCATGTAACCGGTAAACTTTTTTTTGGAGAAAGGGGAGTTGGCAAAAATGGCATTGAGTACGGGGGCCAGCCTAAGCAGCGTTTTGCTTTTCCGGCTGAAATCTGCCTCTGAACGGTAATCTACGTTGATGTGAATCCCCGAGGTCTTTTTGTACCATGCCAATCCAAAGTCGTTCCCCGTTTCCCGTTGGATCCTTTCAAAAAAATGCAGTATTTCCCGTTTGCGCTCCACCATAATATCTTCGATTTCCCGGTTGAGGCTTAGCGGTTG
>JAZDJE010000018.1:0-2328 GCA_043804325.1 Candidatus Peregrinibacteria bacterium | reverse complement strand
AATTTTGTAGTCCCCGGGGGCCAATTCGGCAGTAGAGGTGAAAATGCCATAGGGGCTCGACGCGTAATTATCGGGAAGTTTCAGGCGGCCGTTGTCGCCCAGCATATTTTCCTGTTTTAGGACCTCATTTCCATCGGGGCCGGTTACCACCATACTCATATCGAACCAGTTGAGGCCGTCTTCGCCCTCTTTAAACGGACCGACGTTTTTGAGGATGTAGGCGATTTCATCGCCGAGGTTGAAAGTGGGATCTTCGGCCGGGATGAGCGAACCCCCCTCGCCCACCAAAGCGAACTGGGTGTCTTCAATATCAATGCCAAAAGAAGTGGTAGTTTCAACTTTGCAGCCCATCAGAGCGACGGAAGAAACGAAAAGGAGGATCGCGGCTAATTTTTTCATAGAAGTGAGTTAAAAATTTACAAAAACATTATACACGGAGTAACTACCTCGGCCAAAAGAATAGTCATTCCTGTTTTTTTGACCCTACTTGAACCACTTGCCAAAAAATCCCCTCTCCTTTTTCCGGCTGTTCCTGATCAAATCCGCAAAAATGTCCCTGAGCGAAACCGCGCCCCACACAAAATTCAGCACCATAAACGGGTAACTCGACAAAATCACGGCATAAATGATCAAAACAACACTTCCCACGAAATTGAAAAGGTCATAGATGAAATACTCATTCTTCCATCTGCCGGTCTGGTTCAAAATGAAGGCGATCAAAATGATGGTTGCCCCCGAGGCCCCAACCAATGTGGTTTTGTCCATTTGTTTTTTTGTTAGTCAATAATCTACACATGCATCCTAGCGCAATTTGACCCTTGGACAAAAACCGGCCCTTTAATCTGCCAGCGCGCTGGTGTCGCCCAGCTCCTGGCCGAGCTCTTTGGCTTTGAGCACGCGCCGCATGATCTTGCCGGAGCGGGTTTTGGGGAGTTTTTCAACAAATTCGATTTCATCCGTCACGGCGATGGGGCCGAGTTTGCTGCGGATTTGTTTTTTGAGCTCAACGACCAGCGATTCGGAGGGAAGGCGGCCGCTTTTGAGGATGACGAAAGCCTTGGCGGTTTCCCCTTTTACCGAATCCGGCTTGCCGATCACCGCCGCTTCGGCCACGGCCTTGTGAGAGACGAGGGCGCTTTCGATTTCCGCGGAGCCGATGCGGTGGCCGGCGATCTTGATGACGTCATCCGAGCGGCCCTGGATCCAGAAATAACCGTCTTTGTCTTTATGCGCCAAATCGCCCGTGAAATAGTAGCCGGGGATTTCTTTCCAGTACGTCTTGATGTACCGCTCGGGATTGTTGAAAATGGTGCGGAGCATCGCGGGCCATGGATTTTTGATAACCAGATACCCGCCTTCGCCCGGTTTGACCGGCTTGCCGTGTTTATCGACCACGTCCGCCTCGATGCCGGGGAAGGGAAGGGTGGCGGAGCCCGCCTTGAGCGGCTGGGAAGGAAGAGGGGTGATCATGAACATGCCGGTTTCCGTCTGCCACCAGGTATCCATGATGGGGCATCGTTTCCCGCCGACGACATTATAGTACCAGCGCCAGGCTTCGGGGTTGATGGGTTCGCCCACAGATCCAAGCAGGCGGAGGGAAGAGAGGTCATGTTTTTTTACCCATTCATCGCCGAAGCGCATGAGGGCGCGGATAAGGGTGGGGGCGGTGTAAAAAATGGAAACTTTATACTTTTCAACAATCTGCCACAGACGGTCGGATTTTGGATAATTCGGCGCCCCCTCAAACATGACGGTCGTGATGCCAGCCAAGAGGGGGGCGTAAACGATATAACTATGGCCCGTCACCCAGCCCGGGTCGGCCGAGCACCAATAAATATCATCCGGTTTGATGTCCATGACCCATTGGAACGTGCGGTGGATGCCCACCATGTAGCCGCCATGGACGTGGACCACGCCTTTCGGCTTGGCCGTGGTGCCGGAGGTGTAGAGGACAAAAAGGGGATCTTCCGCGTCCATCACTTCCGTTTTGCATATCGTGGATTGTTTTTGAACCAGCTCGCCATACCAAACATCGCGGACTTTGTTGAGTTTTTTGGTGGCATATTCGCGCTTAACCACCACGACCTTTTTGATCGTCTTACAGCCTTTCAGCGCCTCATGGCACAGCGAATACATGTCAATGATTTTTCCGCTCCGATACCCTACATCCGACGTGATCAGGATTTTGGCGGCCGCGTCGTCGATGCGGTCGCGAAGCGCGTTGGCTGAAAAGCCGGCATAGACGACGGAATGCATGGCGCCGATCTTGGCTGCGGCGAGCATGGCAATGGCGATTTCGGGGGTGTTCTGGAGGTAAATGGCGACCCG
>JAZDJE010000017.1:0-2979 GCA_043804325.1 Candidatus Peregrinibacteria bacterium | reverse complement strand
GGCTGATCTTTACCCGTACTTGGCACCGTTGGATAGATCGCGGGGGTATTCAGGAGGCGGCAAGCTTTGATTTGTAAGGAGAGCGTACATCTCTACAGCGCTATCCAGGCGTTGCAAACCTTTCCAGACGGTTTGAGTGCCTGGGTGTCCGTCCCCTTTTCTTCCAAGGTGACCGCCCGTCGCCCCTACCATGCGCACCGCATCCCTCATCGAAGGGGGGCTAGTTGGGGGGACCGGGTTTTTACTGGTAAAAATACACAGGGCCTTCCATTCTATATCATTAAAAAAAGCTGTACACGGGCTGTCCGGGGATACACGACCGAGCATGGTCAAATGATACACTCTCCAAGCCACTACCATATCTATACCAAGGCAAGTCGTGATTCGATCAGCCTTTCCAAACTGTCGATTTTTGATAAGGCATCCACTTTTCAATGTGCGATGATATACTTCTATTCCCCAACGTCTGGTATACCATTCAACACGTTTGGCAGCGTCTTGAAAATTATTGACAGGCACTGTAGTCATCAACATCCAGGATACAGGCTTTATAACATTAGGAGCAGTACCGGCCTCGAGAGCATAAACCACCCAGACCGGGATTGGAGAATGCTTGGAGAAATTTTTGGGGGGAGCGATATTAACTTTCGCAAAACGGACGTCGATTCTGGCATCGCGAGCCTGGCGATTAGCCGTGCGCGGGATATGAATTTGCAAGGCTCCGGATATCGGTTGATGGTCCATGAAGTCCCACAAAAATTGTTTGCCCTCACCCTCCTCTGTTTGTATCACGACCTTGCGCTTACGAGTCTTTTCCGCTCTTATCAAAAGCTCGGGACCATTGATGGTATGGCGGGCTTCGTCAAACAATTCATAAATATCCGACTCTCGGTCTCCCATGCTCACCAGCATCGTCTGGGGGCACACTTGCTGAATCTCGGCCACTCTTCGGTAACTGCGCAACCATTTCATGCTTTCTTTCTGCTCAATCGGCAGGCCTTTACGGCGATCACTTTTTCCTTTATCTTTTGGGTCACGCGCCCAACATTGACCATCCAACACTCCCAAAGGCACGCCATCCTCGGTAAAGGCCAACGTGTCGTGGAGAATCAAACCGACGGCTTTGTTCTTTTTATTGTGGATCGGTCCCAGACCCTTGGTCTTGGAATGAGTCGAATAATTCAGAGGGGTTGTATCTTGAGGCGCCAGGACTATAGGGTGCTCTTTTATTCGTTTTATGGCGGCCTCTGTATGTGCTGTGAGTATGACGTCCATGGTCACCTTACTGTTTTGGAAGAATCGATATGCACCCATGGTTCGGGCTTTGGAACCACAAGCTTGTGGAACATTCTCCTGGGTTTGGTTGAAAAAATCTTGAGCAATGATATACAATCTTTTCTTAAGTCTGTCATCATTAAAGCGCACAGTGCCAAATTCTTCTTCAGCCCAATTAGCAGGCGATTCCACACCCGGCCTGTCTCCCAATCTAATTTCCGGCTCGCGACAAAGCTGCTCGCGCCAATCAGAGCAAAGACCGATGACAAATATATTTTTGCGTATTCCGTCACGACGCCCCGCTGTATCACCAATATAAGTCCAATTGGCGGCTTTATAGCATGCCCCGTCAAAGCGGGTAGGATCTACGAATGTTTCCACCAGGACAGGACGTACATTGTAACGCCTTTCCCAATCAGCCGGCAAACGGGAAAGCGCCTGGGCCAAAACGTGGGAAGCCAGGTTTTTGACCTTTACTGTGGGCAATATCAAAAAACGCGCGTTACTGACCACATGTTGCAAGTTAAATATGCGTGCATTCTGGCTCCATCCAATATATTCGTCTCTTTTAGCCATCGCCCAGGCAGCAGAAGTAAAGGCCAATGCCCCCAGGTAGCCATGCTTCGCACTTTTTACCACATACCTGATCTGACCGCCACACAAAGGACCGCTCCCGAGATAGTGGTAATTATCCAGAAGAGAAAACCAATCCTTGGATTCAATAGAAAAGCGATTGTCTATAGGCTCAATGATTATTTCACCCAATTGCCGCAAAGAACATTGAACATCAGGGATGTCCACTTCCCTGGCTTGACGGTTCAACGGTGTCAAGCCATAGCTGGGTTTCCGCGGCGGCAGATCCAATATGCCGCGTCGTTCCAGGACCAACAAAGCTTTCCGGCAGCTCATATCCTTCAAGCGGCCATTCGGGGAGCGCCATCCTATAATTTGGCACACACGGCGGGACAATTCTCGACGAGATACCTCCGGCTCAGCAGAAATTATCCCACTAATCTCGGAAAGGACCGACTTGGAAAAATGTTGACCGCAGACATTCATGATCAAAATAGTAGCAAAAATGGCATGCGGTGTCAAGTGTGTTCTAAGATCAGCCAACGGGGGGAGAGGGCTGGGGTGAGGGTGGATTTTTTTTGTTCACCCGGGCCAACGGGACGCGTCAAGATGTTGGGTTACGCTTCGCCAACATGCTGAAATAACGCTATTTTTTTGATTGTAGCGGCTGGCTCGGCCAAGCAACTCCAAGCGCCCCGGACCTCTTCGGGCGGGCCTGGACGCCCGCCCTTGGCGCCTTCGAAACAGGACTTTTCGGGGCGTGAAACCGCCCCCTGGCGAACACAAACGGACATCCACTCTTATAAATATGGATGTCAAATTTTTTTCCATCTAATGCTTTTCCGGCCTAGTTGGATAATTTAACTTATGAAAAATGGGTGTCCATTGGATTTAAGTGGGTTTAAGGGTTTAATGGTTAGCCCCAAAATACGCTTGACCGATTAGAGTAATTACTCTAAAATGGATCCACCTAGACGGGACCGGCGGCCCTCCAGGGACCGCACCAGGGAGGAATACAATGGATATTAAAATGAACATCAATTACATACTATCTTTATGGCGGACCATAAAAATCCCTGGTCTGGCCCCTGTGATGCGGGACTGGTCTTCTTTTTTACGCCTCCACTTTCT
>JAZDJE010000016.1:0-13757 GCA_043804325.1 Candidatus Peregrinibacteria bacterium | reverse complement strand
CCCCAAAGGAAAAACCGGAATCGCCAAGTAAACCGGAGGTGCCAGAAGCAACCTTTCGCAAAGGCCCCAGAACAAACCGAAGGCCAAGACAATCATCAAAGGTAAAAAGGCCAAGCGCCCGCCAAACCTAGACAGGGACCCCAGAAGCCTTGAAGAGCTATTCAGCATACCCCCGGAAGAACCCGTAGATTTTGCCGCACTATTAGAGGAGCATCTAACCCCAGAGGGAACGGAACCATCGACCGAAAAAAAACCTAACAAAATGCCGGCCGAACCACAGGATAAACTAAACCTACATGGATATCACACACCTCACGCGCAAAACCAAGCCGCCGTCTTCATCCGGGGCGCCTATCAACGAGGACTGCGACTGGTAGAAATTGTGACTGGCCGAGGCGCCCACACCAAAGGCGAACCCGTCCTGCACGACGCAATCCAAAAAGTCATCGCAAGACTGGCACGGGAAGGAATTGTGGCCAATTACCAATCCATCAGTCAAGGGGGTGCTTTTTGGGTAACGCTCAGTATCAACCGAGAACATTCCCAATAAGACAGAAATTTTGTACAATGTAGTTAA
Source organism: Candidatus Peregrinibacteria bacterium (assembly GCA_043804325.1). GTDB lineage: Bacteria > Patescibacteriota > Gracilibacteria > UM-FILTER-43-11 > UM-FILTER-43-11 > JAZDJE01. The sequence goes on along the minus strand of JAZDJE010000016.1, from coordinate 13,180 downwards.
TGAAACTAAAAGAAACCATCACCCAATTCCTGGAATACTGCGAAATCGACAAAAACCAATCTCAACGCACCCTGACGACATACGGGCATTATTTGGAGCGCTTTTTAACGTTCGCCAAGGATATGGAACTGAGTAAGATCGACCTTGAGCTAATCAAGCGTTACCGCCTTTACTTAAACCGTTACATCCCGCCCCTTTCGGTCAAAACCCAAAGCTATCACATGATCGCCCTGCGGGCTTTCTTAAAGTGGTGCGTCAAACGAGACATAAAAACCCTGGAACCGGAAAAGGTGGAACTCCCCAAAATCCCCCAGCGCCAAGTGGAGTATTTGAGCCGCGACGAACTGGAGCGGCTATTCAACATTATTGATACGGAAAAAATCACCGGCCTGCGCAACCGCGCCATTTTGGAATTCCTGTACTCCACCGGTTTGCGAGTGAGCGAATTAGTGGCCTTGAACCGCGACCAGGTGAACTTGGAACGCGGCGAATTCCAGGTGCGGGGGAAAGGGAAAAAAATGCGCATCGTCTTCCTTTCCAAAAGGGCCAAAGAATGGCTGAACCGTTACCTGGGCGCGCGGACGGACAATTACGACCCCCTATTCCTCAATCACCGCCGCGCACGAGAAAAAAAGAAAAATGAGCTTGACCTCAAGGGGGAACACCGCCGTTTAACGGAAGTCATGATCCAAAACGTCGTCCGGGAAAACGCCACCCGCGCCGGACTCATCAAAAAAGTGACCCCACACACGCTCCGCCACTCCTTCGCCACGGAACTCCTCATCAACGGCGCCGATATTCGCAGTGTCCAGGAAATGCTAGGCCACGCGAGTATCACGACAACCCAAATCTACACCCACATCACCAACAAAAAATTGCGGGAAGTGCACGAAAAATTTCACAGATAATGGCTAAGCCTTCTTAATCAATTCATCCACTTGTGCCTGCAATTCCGGGTTCAAAGTGACTTTTAAAGGCACCGGCACCACGCGCTCACCGATGACAAGCTCCACCTGGTCCAAGCCGGGATGTTTTTCAAATAGAGTTTTGAGTTCGACAAAAAACTGTTTATCCACGTCCCGATTCACCAAAATCTGATGGGCCGCCTTGTTGGTGAACAGGCTGTCGTCATGGAGTTCGGCCACCTCCGCATCCGGCACCTCCAAAACTGCCTCTGCCTCCGCCACGTCCGCTTCTTCCAAATCCCTGCGGCAAGAACGGGTGATTTTTTCGCCCTCGGTCCACAGCCCTTCCTTTTTGGCCTGCTCCTGAAGCTCTTCCAAAGGCATGGATTGGGCTTGCTTGGCCACCACCTGCATTTCTCCCATGCGTCTTTCCAAAATTCCCTCAATAAAAATCACGTGGTCTTCAAGAAGCTGGTCGCCCACGTTGCGGTACGCATTGGGAAAAACCACCGCCACCCCACGGCCAAACGGGTCTTCGATTTGTAAAATCGCCATCATATCGCCCTTTTTCGTCACGATTTTACGCATGCCGGTAATGATGCCGCCTACCTTGATGGGCTTGTTCATTTTTTTGTCGTCCAATTCGTCCAAAGGAATAGTTTTTTGCTTAAAGTATTTAGTGAGCCCCGCGAGCGGATGGGCGGACACATACAACCCCAAATATTCCTTTTCCCACTTCAGTCGCTGTCCCGCAGGAGCGGGGGGAACGTTTTCCAAAGTCAAATCAGACGCAGGGACATGGTCCTCCATGGCGTCAAAAAGCCCAGCCTGTCCGGCCACAATGCTGGATTCAGCCCCCTTGCCAAAATCTGCGATGGTCTCGTAGTTGAGACCGATCTGATTGCGTTCACCCAAATTTTCCATGGCCCCGCCAAACGCCAAGGCCTCAATGGTTTTTTTGTTGAGGATTTTGGCCGGGACTCGTGCCGCAAAATCCGCGATAGTCCTAAAGGGTTCTTCCCCGCGCGCGTCGATGACCATATCCACAGAATTCTGCCCCAGCCCCTTGATGGCGGAAAGTCCGAAGCGGATTTTATCGTCAGTCACGACCGTAAAATTGGCGCGGGACTCATTCACATCCGGGGGCAATACCTGGATCCCCATCTGTTCACACTCGCCGATTTCAATGACGATACGGTCCGTGTTATCCGCGTCCGCGGACATCAGCGCCGTCATGAACTCCGTAGGATAATGGGCTTTTAAATAAGCGGTTTGATAAGCGATAAGCGCGTAACACGCGGCATGGGACTTGTTGAACCCATAACCGGCAAACGGCTCAATGACCTTTTCAAAAATAGTGACGGCGAGCCGTTGGTCATAACCTTTTTTGATAGCGCCTTCAATAAATTTTTCGCGCTGGGCCTCGAGTTCTTTAACGATTTTTTTACCGATGGCCCGGCGCAGGATATCCGCTTCGCCCAAGCTGAACCCGGCAAACTCTTGGGCGATTTGCAGGATCTGCTCCTGGTAAATGGCGATACCATAGGTATTTTTAAGGAGGGGCTCCAAACTGGGGTGGATATAACTGACCTTCTTTTTGCCGTGCTTGCCGGCGATGTAATCAGGGATCCACTCCATGGGACCGGGACGGAATAAAGCGACCATGGCGATGATGTCTTCAAATTCGGTGGGCTTGAGCTCTTTCAAGTACCGCTTCATCCCCCCGGATTCCAACTGGAACACCCCCGTGGTTTCCCCGCGAGAGAGGAGCGCATAAGTCTTTTTGTTATCCATGGAGATCTCCTTGAGGTTGATTTTCTTACCTTTCGTGCGTTCAATGATTTTGAGGGCAGTCTGAAGGATGGTGAGGTTTTTAAGGCCCAAAAAATCCATTTTAAGAAGCCCAAGGGCTTCTAGGGGTTTGGCCGAGTATTGAGTGATAATGCCCTGGTCGTCTTTGGGCGGACGCTGGAGCGCGGTGTATTTGGTAAGGGGTTCGTCCGCAATCACCACCGCGCATGCGTGGACGGAAACATGCCGCACCGCCCCCTCCAACTTAAGAGCATTGTCGATGACTTGTTTAAAAATATCGGTTTTTTCAATGGCGCCCCGCAATTCCGGAGATTGTTCCAACGCTTCTTTAAGCTTGGTCCCCGGACGTTCGGGGATGAGTTTGGCGAACTCGTTCATTTCCACAAACGGCACCCCCAATGTGCGGCCGACATCCTTCACCGCCGCACGGGCCGCCAGGGTCCCAAACGTGCAAATTTGGGCGACCTTGTCGCGACCGTATTTCTCCGCCACGTAATCGATCACCTCATCCCGGCGATTATCCGCAAAGTCTAAATCGATATCCGGCATGGAAATACGGGCGGGGTTCAAAAACCGTTCAAACAGCAAACTGTATTTGAGGGGGTCGATTTCCGTGATGTCCAGCGCATAAGAAACCAGTGCGCCCGCCGCCGATCCACGCCCCGGCCCCACGACAATCCCCTGGTCTTTGGCCCACTTCACAAAATCCCACACGATCAAAAAATATCCCGTAAACCCCATATCTGTAATGATCTTGAGTTCATAATCCAACCGGTCGAACATCGCCTGGATCCGGTCGTCACTGGACTGATACTGACCCTTTTGGACTTTGAATTCAGAATCCTGGATCCTGTATTTGGAAATAAGCCCCTTAAAACAAAGCTCGCGAAGGTATTTCGCCGGATCTTTGCCCTCCGGCACGGGGAAAGAGGGGATGCGGTTCACCCCCAGCTCAAACTCCACATGGCACCGCTCCGCGATCTTAAGCGTATTTTCGATGGCCTCCGGCACGTCTTTAAAGGCCTTGTACAATTCCTCCGGATCCCGCATGGAAAAGTCCGCGTCCATCATGGTCAGGCGGTTGGTATCGCTCAAATTCTTGCCGCTCTGGATGCAAATCATAATGTCCTGCGCCTCATTGTCCCCCGGGTTTACGTAATGGCAGTCCTCCGTAGCCACAAGGGGGATTTTGTGCTTTTTGCCCAGCTGGATCAATTTTTCATTCACCGTTTGCTGCGCCGGCAGCGTGGGATGGTCCTGGAGTTCCAAAAAAAAGTTTTTCTTGCCAAAAATGGACTGGAACCGCTCAATGAGCTCCTTCACCCGCTCATCATCCCCGGTCAAAATTGCCTCCGCCATGTCCCCTTTTAGGCACCCGGAAAGCGCGATGAGCCCTTTGGAATATTTTTTAAACAAATCCCAATCCACCCGGGGCTTATAGTAATAACCGTCTAAATGCGCCACGGTGGTCATTTTGAGTAAATTTTCATAACCCTCCTGCGTTTCCGCCAGTAACGTGCAATGCGTGCGCTTGCTGTCAATTTGGGGACGTTTGTCCGTGAGTTTGCTAAAAGCGACATAAACCTCACACCCGATAATGGGTTTGATGTTATGCTCCTGGCAGGCCTTGTAAAATTCAATAGCCCCATGCATGACCCCGTGGTCGGTCAGCGCAATGGCCGGACAACCTTGCTCGGCCGCCTTTTTCACATAATCCGCCGGTTTGCTGAGCCCATCCAAAAGCGAGTAATACGAATGGAGGTGAAGATGGACAAAGGGGTATTGGGACATAACTCGATTATATCAAACCGCCTGCCAATGAGAACCCATTTCCAAATGTCATCATCAGTTGACAAAAAGTGCCATTAAGTAGAAAATCAACCTCCTCCTAAAAAAACAACATGCCCCCCTCCCCCAAACTCTCAGACTCAACTGAGCTGATAGTCATGATCAGCGAATGGGACCGTTTGCTGACAACACTGCAAACCTCGCCACCGGACATCCAAGGCCAAGCGATTGAATACGCCCGTTTAATGGCAGATCACTCGGGAAAAAACCCTCAAATGCTAGTCAATGCCTTAAAAGACCGACGGCTGGAAACAATGACTCCCCATGTTCAAAATGCCATCGCAGCAATCCGGGAAAAAATACAAAGGGAAATCGAAGCCGCTAAACCACCATCACCACGACAGGACCAGGCAGACTCCATGGCGCCAACCCCCGAACTACAAGAATTAGGCAAAACATTGCGTTACATGGCAGCAGGCCTTTTTAAGACAGCAGAATCCTGTGGCCCTACAGAAACAAATCCCAAAAGGGCATGGGCGCAGGCCATGGCCCTAATGGTATCAGAAAACTAAAACCCCTTAAGGTACTGTTTCACCGCCTTTTTAGCCTGGGCCTTGGTTTTAATAGCCCCTTCCACTTGCTCTTCCCACAGGAATTCCAGGATTTTTTTAATTTGGGGGCCGGGCTTTAAGCCGAATTCTTTCATCAAATCATCCCCCGTGTAAAGCGGCTCCAATCCCTCCAGCAAGGGGGTCTCTTGATAATTCTTATAAAGCTCCATCACCTTATTGTACAACCTAAGGTCCACCGGCACCGAACCATGCTCATCGCAATACGTGAGCCGCATCAAGTCTATAAACCATGGGTGCTGGAACAGGGCCACCTGATGTGCGCGGCGCATATCGGGGATAAAGCCGACGGTCATGTGATGCCCAATGAGCCAAACGATCTTATTGGTCTCCGCTTTACTGAATTTAAGGCGTTGGCAAATGGCCTTAGCCATATGAGCGCCCAATTCGGCATGCCCATTAAAGTGGATGCGGTCCGGCAACTCCTCAAACGTCGTTTTTTTGCCGATGTCATGGAGAAGGACCGCCCAAACCAACCCCTTGCTCGCCCAGTCATTGGGTATATCGTGAAGCGATTTCAGTTCATGAATAAACACATCCCCTTCCTGATGATATTTCTCCGGTTGTTGGATGCCCTTGCCCGCTGTCACTTCCGGCAAAATCCGCCCCAAAACTCCAAACCGGTCGAGTTCGCGGAAGCTATGTGCCCGCCGCGGATGAAGGAGCATTTTAGTCAGTTCATCCGCCACGCGTTCGCGGGAAATGTCATCGACCAAATGGGCCAGTTCCTGGATGGCCTGTTTGGCCTTGGGGCCATACTGGAAACCGAATTGGTTCTTAAACCGCACGGCCCGCAATAACCGCAAATGGTCCTCTTTGATCCGCTCGTGGGGATTGCCGATGAAACGCAAAATCTTATTCTTGATGTCCTTTTGTCCGCCGACAAAATCGAGCACCTTTTTTTTAATGGGGTCGTAAAAAAGGCCGTTAATGGTAAAATCCCGCCGCACCGCGTCTTCTTTGGCCGAAGTAAAAAGCACGGCATCGGGACGGCGGCCATCGGAATAACTGCTGTCCGAACGGAAAGTCGCGATTTCAAACTGGTGCCCGTTCACTACGCCCAAAATAACCCCAAATTGCTTTCCGATAGGAATGGACTTGGAGGTCTTATGAATCTTTTTAACGATTTTTTCAATGTCATCCGGGGTGGCGGACGTGGCGATGTCGTAATCCGTAGGGGGGTTGCCCATCAATAAATCCCGCACCGACCCGCCGGCAAAATACGCCTCAAACCCAGCCTCCTGAAATTTTTTAACAATACGTATAGCGGTCTTTTCCATGGTAGTTATTGTAACATCAGCGCTTTGAATTTTATATAAAATCTGCTATGTTAAATGAGCATTTCCCCTTTGCAAATGAGCGTCAAAGAAATTTTAAGATGGCTGGACCCTAAAAACCAGAACCTTCCCAAATTAAGATTGGAGAGGAATTTTGCAAAAGACCCCTTAGTCTATATTCCCGTAACGGAAGGAGGGGAAAAGGAATGGGCCAAAAGGTTCCCCTTGTTAAAAAAAAGGGATTTTTCAGGGAAAAAAGATGAAACGGCGGAAATCATTAAAAGTGACCAAGTCGTTCGGTTTGTGGGGATGGGCAACGGCAAAGGGATGACCAGCCGGCTCATGCGCCGCTATGTGGGGCAAATGTATTTAGAAAGCCTGAAAGGCAAACCACAGAAAGTCACCATCGTTTGCCCGGAAAAATGGCTCACGGAGGCTGCCGCAGGGATACACGTGGCCGCGCTGGACCCGGGAATGGTCAAGCCCCACGAAAAAAAGAAGCTCGTCCCGGAAGTCACCCTGTCCGCACCGGATTTAACCAAATTACAGGAGGCCAAAAAGGCTGTGGGAGAGGGAATGGTCATAGCGGAAGGTAAAAATCTCATGCGCATTTTGGGGGCCCTTCCGCCGAACATTCTAAACCAAAGGACCTACGCCCAGATTTGTATGGAACTGGGGAAAAAATGGGGCGTGCCTTGCAAGCGGGCCCACGAAAAGGAACTGAAAAAATACCAATTGCTCAATGCCGTTTCCCTGGGTAGCGAACAAAAATCGGAGCTATTGATGTTCAAGTTGGACCCCAAAAGGGGCCCTACCAAAGAAGCCACGGCGGTAGTGGGCAAAGGGCTTTGTTATGACTCCGGCGGACTGATCGGCAAACAAGACCACATGAAGTCCATGAAGGAAGACATGTCCGGCAGCGCAGCGGCGCTGGGCGCCATCTTAACCATTGTCAAAAACAAATGGGAAATCAAAGAAACAACGTACTTCTTTTTGCCGTTGGCCCAAAACATGATGGGCTCTAAAGCCATGCGCGCGGATGATGTATGGATGGCGGGAGACGGGCAAACGGTGGAAATCGAACACACCGACGCCGAGGGCCGGCTGGTACTGGCAGACGCTATTTGCTACGCCAAAAACAACTTCAAAAATATCCGCCGCTATTACACCATCGCCACCCTAACGGGCAGCTGCGCAGTAGCCCTGGGGGACATTTACACCGGCACCGTCTGCAACAACCCCGTGCTGACTCAAACCGTAGAAAAAGCGGGGAGGGAAACGGGAGACTACGTCCACGCCGCCCCGTGGGACCTGGAATACGACGACTACAAATCCCCCATCGCCAGCCTGTCCAACTTGGGGGAAAACGCGCGGGAAGCCGGCTGGATCAAGGGAGGGCTTTTCATGCACCACTTCATCCCCAAAAACAAAGACGGCACGGATGCCGCCGAGTTCTGCCATCTCGACATTGCCGGCAGCATCGACATGTTCGAAAAGGGCAAACCGTGGAGGCGCAAAGGGCTTAATTCCGGAGTGGGTGTGAACTTGTTAGCGAGATTACTGACGAAATAGTGTTCTAAAAATCTGTTCTGCGTCCTAAAGAGGCTTGATTCTAAGCCCGTTTTTTGGTATAATATTTAGATTTATTTAAATCTTGCCAATGGCAAACGGACAACAAGCAGCTCAGGAAGGAGCTCAGGCAACACACCCGATCATACACCAGGGCGAAAGAATCCGGAACCTTTTAGGTACCAAAAACCCCGACCCGCGAAAATTAGACAGGGCGATCCAAAAAGCTCTCGTTGCAACAGAAACAATCGAACCTCGAGAAGTAACGACAGGCATCATTGCCATGGCACGGGGTCTTTTTAATGAACTTTTAAGCCATCCGGGGCTGGTACGGGCTCCAAACGTACATCGCGAAAGACTCGCAGCGATAAAAACAATTCGCGACAGGCTCCACGAACATCTAAGTGGAAGCCATGAAATAACGATACCCTCTGCAGAAGTAACGCAACCCACCGCCGCTCCGGAAGCAACCCCAGAGTCAAAAGAGCTTACCAGCGAACTGGCCAAACACACCATACTGGCAAATGCTCTTTTAGGAAATACTGAAGTCCTTAAGACACACGGTATTGATATAACACCGGAACAATTAAGAAAATATTTGGAAACAGCATTCGAAGGGATGCCGAATTTTGCTCAAGATTTGGATGCGGCAGCACAAATCTTGCTCCACATGGAAACGCCATACAAACCAAAAGAAATAAAAAGTTTGGAAGAAATGGTCCAAGGAGAACTTCAGAAAGATTTCCCTCTGAAGCCGAGAGATACGAAACCGGAAGCGGCAGAAGTAAAGCCCGAGCCCGCAAGAGAACCGGCGCCTCCAGCTGAACCTGTTGCGGAAAAACCACCCGTCGAACATGCTCCCACTCCACCTGTTGCAGAAAAACCGCCCGTCGAAACCCCCGCGGCCAAACCGGCAGAAGCCACGCAAGAACAACTGGTTGAAGCACTGGGAAAACAAGAAAACCTAGTGCTCATCCATGCGCTCCAGGGCCATACAGCCGTTCTTGGAATGTTAGGGATCAGCGTAACAAGCGAACAGTTAAGAACATACTGGACAGATAAACTACCGGGTTTTAAAGACTTTGCCACAAGCGCCGAGGGCGTCGCCACAATTTTACTGCAAGAACCGGAACCGATAAAACTTGCGAAATTTTCAGCGGAAGTGCAAAGGGAATTAAAAGAAAAATTCCCTCCCAAGCCTAAACCCGCAGCGCCAGAAAAACCAAAAGCCGCCGCTGCCCCAAAGAAACCAAAAGGCGCCACCCCAGAAAAGCCGGAAGCCGCTCCCGCCACCGCAGCTCCTCCCGCCGCCCAAGGGCCAGCCGAGGCAACCGATAAAAAAGCGGCACAAGTCAAAGAATTCCGCGAAGCGATACAGCAGCCAGGATACCCCTATAAATTGCTTATAACCGCACTCACGGTAACACAAAAAGCCTTGCCCGAATTGGAACAACTGGGATACCCAAACCTCACCGTTGGCGCCGTCAAACGGGCCACGCGAAGGGCGTTAAATATTGGCGAAGGTCATCGATTGCCTCAAGGTCCGGAAGAATTAATAAATTTAAATTGGACAGCCGACAAATTGCCACTGCTCTTAAACCGACTAAAGGCTGAACTACAAAAAGAAAGCCGCCAAAAACCCGCAGAACGCCCACGCCAACTACTCAACAAACTAGAAGTTATTAAAGGAACGGCAATAAGAGAAGCGGTTGCAAAAGTAACCAAAGGGCATCCGGAAGACTTAGACCGCGTCCTGTGCGCCAGAAAATTGGACGCAGAACAAGCCAAAAAGGGAAGTGCATTGGAAGTGTTTCAAAGGCGCCTAGACCCATTTGTGAAAGAAATGCTGCTATATGCGGAAACCACAGATGAGGCCGAAAAAATCCTGCTAGAAGATATAGTAAAGACGTTGGTAGCAGAATTACGAGAACCAGCGGCAATCCAGGAATTAGAAGCCGCGGAAAAAGAAGCAAAACCGCAACCGGCCCCAAAACCCGTTCCCGCGACACCAGCAACCCCGCCATCCGCTCCCGCAACACCAGCAGCCCCAACAGCAACCCCTCCTGCAGCTCCCGTAAAACCAAAACCGAAACCAGCCGCTCCCACACCCCCGCAACCAACACCCGCACCTGGACCCAAGGGGGATGAGGCGCAAACGTCCGAAACAAAAAAACTCAAGGGTTATCCGTCCAAGGGGAAAGAAATTGACCTCAGGCACATCCGCACGCTCATGGACAGGGTGTTGGAGAACAAAGAGATATACGACGAAGGAAGTCTGATCGGTAAAGCCATTCAAGACGTCATCATGGCCAATCAGGCCAACATTGATATGTCGGAATTACAGCAATTCCTGAGCAATCCCAATATAGAGCTCAACGAAGATATTGAGACACTCATTGGAGTTTATTCCGCTAAAGAGCTCAAAGAACTTCAACAGGCCAAAGTAAAAGAACTGGAAAGGAAAAAAGAAGAAATTGAAAGCCGGGGCAAATCACTGACACGGGCCATAGGAGCAGACCGCACCTCCCTCCAAACGGAACTAGATACGTTGCGGGAAGAAAGAGACGAATTGGAAAGACAGCTTCTCAACATAAAAATAGCGCGCCAGCACAGAACGGGTAAAAGGACCTATAGCAGTTCGCGCGCGGTCTTGACCATGATAAACATTTACTTGCGAAGAGAAAAGTTGGACGAAACCACCTACGCGCGTGTCTTCCAGGAAACCGACAAACAAATCCAAAAACAACGGGAAGAGGCAGGCATAGGTTACGTCAGAAAATACACGGTAGGATGGTTAAAACCAAGCCTGCCCAACACCCTGCAAAACCTCGCCCAAAAAGACGATTTCTTTAAAGCTATAGGGGCGGATAAAATGAAAGAGCTTGCCAAAGCCCATAACGACCACGCGCGCGTAGAAGCATGGATAGGAAGTTTGGAGGGAGACGAGGCATACAAGCAAGAAAAAGTAGTCCCGCGGCTAATCGCGTACCTGGAATTCGCGATACGGGACGGCAAAAAATCCCACCTCAACACCGCTTCCATCAACAGGGCGATTCGATTAACGGACCACTTAAAACGCGCCCGCCACGAACATATCAAAAAGAAAGTGGATGCGCACTTTCAGCAGTTACAAGAGCAGGGACATCCTTCAGAACCCATTGACCGCATGACCATGTACTTCAATGAACTCGAAAAAATGACGGCCGAACAAACCGATATCACTCAAAAATTTGTCTCCACGCACGCTCTGCAAAGGGCCATTTTCCGCGGCACAGTGGCAGCGGGAGCGACAACAGGCGTAGGGTACTTGGCTTATGGGCTATCCCTATTGGGAACCGTGGGGGCCATTACCGCCGGAAGCACCTTAGCCACCGGAGGAGGAATTGCCGGCTTAACGGCAGGATTAAAACACAAAGGGGAGATCAGCGAAGAAACCGCCAAATCCCTATATAAAGGAGCGGCGCGCGGCGCCGCAACGGTAGGAGTGGGACTGGGAACGGCTGCCGTTGGGCTAAGCCTTTGGCCAGCCGCCATTTTAGCGGGAGTCGCCGGATTTAGCCCGGAACTGGTAAGGGGTTACAAAAAATACCACAAAGGAATCAACAAAACGGGGGCCGGAGTCATAGGGGGCACCCTAAAATTGGGATGGAAAGCCACCTCATGGGCCGTCCCCACCGCCGCCAAAGGATTTTTCCATTTGGCCACCCTTGGGCTCTTCACCGATACCGCTAAAAAATTGAGAAAAAAATAAAAACCCATAAAAATGCCATACCATTTTCCCAATAACACCATAGACCCCAAACAGTTCATCGAAGATTTGATGGAAAAAATGAACCTGCAAAATGCCGATGAAACTAAAAAAGGAGCCTTAAAAACAGCCATAGAAAATCAAATGGTGGAAGCGATCTTAAGCGCGGCCTCCCTGCATTTAGAAGAGGACGAAATCCAGGAAATCCAAAACCAATATCCCGGAGAAACCGACCTGGCCTATCTGATCCGAAAATTAATTGAAGCAAGTCCCAATGCCCAAGTGGCTATTTTGGCGACTTTAGACAGTCTTTATGACCAAACTTTGGACGCATGTGCTTACTTGACAAAATAAATATAAGATTATAAAATAACCATATAAATAACCCCTCAATGGCTAAAAAAATCGGAAAGCCACAGGAAGGAACGCCGGAAAACCGAATTACGGAAGCGCGGCAGCAAATAGCAAACCTTTTTAAAGGCGGTTTAGGTTCTCTGTTGCCGCAAGTGCCGCAAGATGAAAAATTGGAACAAGTAGGCACGGTCATGCAAAAAATAGGAGGAACGGCCATGAGCCGGCGCCAAGCGATAGCCGGGCTAGCGGCATTGGGAGGGGCATTGGGAGGAATAGCGGCCTGCGCTCGGGAAGCCCGACCACCCCAAATCGAACCTCAGCCCACCGACCGCGTCGACCACGCCGCTTACATAGGCCCGGACACAACGGCAAAAAGGGCGGAAGACGACATGGAAAGACAAAGGCCTCCCGAATGGCTCCCGGAAGAAATTGAACGGCTGGCAGAAGCCCACAGCGTCCTTTCCAGTCATTACATCAATCCGGCTTTTTGGTGGCATATGCACACCATGGGGATTGAAAAAGAAGTCTTCAAAGCCTTGGATGCCGCTTTGGCAAACCCCCCTTTACTCCGTTATCACAAAAACGGGCAAATCACAGCGCGCCGTCCCAACGAAACCGTTTCCGTACCGCCGGACCTGGAAATTAAAATTGATGGCAACGGAAAAAACGCGCGGATCAGCCGGATACGGGCCAACGGAAAAGAATATGATTTCCCGGAAGGGACGTACGAAAACTGGGATCACTTTTTCAAAGTCATGAGCACCATGGTCACCGAAGGGACGGCAAACCTATTGATGCCGGACGAAATGCCTGCCCCTTACGAAACCACAGACTACATAAGACGGTTTCGGGCGTACACCCGGATCATGCCAAGTTTAGTCAAAAAGCTATTGGAACTACGGAGGGAAAGAAGGTACTTAGACCCAATAACAGACGCCCCGGCAACAAACCCGGATCTGCAAACTTTCTTAAATACAGTAAGCAGTGAAACAAATCTCACAGAAAGACCAGTAGTAGACGTGGTAGCCAATAAGGACAACAACCCCGACATTGTGCAGATCACAACGCTGTTTAATGAAACGAATCCGGGAAGTGGAG
>JAZDJE010000015.1:0-6098 GCA_043804325.1 Candidatus Peregrinibacteria bacterium | reverse complement strand
CCGCCACCGTCGCGGTGTGCGCACCCCCATGCTGCGGCCAGTCGGCGTACACCTCCAACACAGCCATCACACTCAGGAGGGTGCCAATGGAAGTCAATTCGCGTAGTCTGTCATCAATGGCTCCACCAAATAGCAAGCCGGCTAAAATCGCGGGAATTGTGCCCAAAATGAGCTTAGAAGCCAACGCGTTTTTATCAAACGACCATCGTTTCAGCATCGTCTCCATCTCGCGGATTACTGCCACCCAATCCCGCCAAAAGTAGAGCAAAATGGCCAGTAAGGAGCCGCCATGCAGGAGAATATCAAAATAGGCTAAATGGGCCGCGGTAATCGTTTCCGGAAGCTTTAAAAAGTGCTCCAGGAGGGCCAAATGCCCGGAACTGGATATCGGCAAAAACTCCGTCAGCCCCTGCAGTCCCCCCAGAAGCACAGCGCTCATTTCGGTAGTGGCATACAGCTTATGCTCGAAAAAGAAATTTCCGGCATACATCACCAAAAGATAGCGGGGAAAGCGACCAACAATAGTGCCCAAAGTGAATTTCCAGAGCGGCATTTCAAAAATACCCGAAAGCCACGCGATAGCCTTAAAGGGAATAGGAGTAAAACCTCCGATAACCACCGCCCAAAATCCCCATTTTTTTACAAATTGCTCCCCTTGGTCCATGCGCTTTTTGCCAAACAGCCACGTGGCGGCGGGATGGCCGAGGATTTTTCCCAAATAGTACCCGATAAAAGCACCCAACATCGTAGCGATTAACACCAGCGGGACCATCCGATTGAGAACCATTCCAAGAGAAGCCCCGAGCACTAAAAACTCATCCACCGGCAACGGAAAAATAAATTGTTCAAATAGGGTCAAAGCAAAAAGCCCCCCGTAACCGTGCGCGACAATAAAACCCTTGGTCCATGCAATCAACGCCCCGATCATAAGCGCTTGAAGTTAATAAGTCCTCCTGGTGATTTCCACTTTTTCAAGTGTATCAAAAAATGGATTCGGCACAAGTTATTCGCTATAATCTCGTCGTATGGATAAAAAAAATCTGGCCCACGTGGAAGACATTGTACTAAAAGCAGTCCATGCCGCTGGTTTTGAGGTAGACCGGGAAGACATCCACGTGGAGCGCACAAAAACATTGGCTCATGGCCACTTTGCTACCAATATCGCTATGGGGTTGGCGGGAAAACTGGATAAAAACCCGCGGGACATCGCTCAAAAAATCGTCGAACACCTGAAAGATAACATCGTCAAAAAAACCGATATCGCCGGCCCCGGCTTCATCAACCTGTGGCTTGAACAAAATTTTTATACAGAGAACTGCCAGTTGTTAAGCCAAAAACTCGAAAAATATCTCCAAGAGTCCCTCGGTTTTAAAAAGGGCGAAAAAGTGATGGCCACAGACACGTCCCATCCCAATGTGGCCAAGCCCATGGGCGTCCATCACCTGATGTCCACCATCATTGGCGATTCCTTGATTAAGTTGTATCGCGCGCTCGGCTGGAAGGTGATCAGTGACAATTACATCGGTGACTGGGGAACCCAGTTCGGCAAGCTCATTTACGCCGTCAAAACATGGGGGGACCGCAAAAAAATCGAAAAAGACCCCATCCCGGAATTGCTCAACTTATACGTTAAGTTTCACAATGAGGCGGAACAAGATCCTAAACTGGAAGAGGGCGGCCGGGCGGAATTCAAAAAACTCGAGGACGGAGACAAAGAAAACCGCAAACTGTGGAAATACGTCGTTAAAATCAGCCTGGACGAATTCCAGAAAATCTACAAGCGCCTCAACGTCACTTACGACAAGATGGACGGCGAAAGCTTTTACGAGGATAAAATGCCGGCGGTATTGGAAGAAGGGCGCAAAAAAGGCGTTTTTGTGGACGGAGAAGGGGGATCCTGGATCGTCCTGCCGAACGACCCGGCCGACCCGCCAACGCTAGTCAAAAAATCCGATGGCGCCACACTTTACATGACGCGTGACCTGGCGCAAATAGCGTATTGGGAAAAGGCGTATCACCCCGACCGCATGGTATGGGTGGTGGACGTGGCCCAGTCGTTTCACTTCCGCCAACGCTTCCACGCCTCCCGCAAGCTTAAGCAAACCACGGCGGAATTGGTCCACGTGGATTTTGGACGCATGCAGTTCAAGGACAAGAAGATGAGCACCCGCAAAGGCAATATCCTAAAGTTGGAAGAAGTGCTGGATGAAGCCGTGGAACGCGCTTTCAGGCTAGCCAAGGAAAAAGCATCGGATGTGTTGTCGGAAAAGGAACTCAAGGAACTCGCGCGCATCATGGGCATCGGTGCCATTAAATACAACATCCTGTCCCAAAACCGCGTGCAGAACATCACATTCGATTGGGACAAGATGCTCAGCTTTGAAGGCAACAGCGCGCCTTACCTGATGTACACCGCCGCGCGGGCCAAATCGATTTTGCGCAAAGCGGGCCTTGCGGTAAAAAAAGCCTCAAAATTTGAATTAGACCTCAAGGACGACCTGGAAACCCAGGTGGCACTGGACCTCATGATGTACGCGAGTATCCTCCAGTGCGCGGCCGAAGATTATAAGCCCAATCATATGGCCAATTACCTCTACGGCCTCGCACAAAACTACAACACCCTATACAATAACCTCCCTGTGTTGCAGGCAGAATCCAGGAAAGCCAAAGAAACCCGGCTCCTCCTGACCGCGGCGACCGTCACGGTCATGGAACACTGCCTGGAATTGCTGGGGATTGAGGTACCGGAAAAAATGTAATGGTGGCCCGGGGCGGAATTGAACCACCGACGCAGGGATTTTCAGTCCCTCGCTCTACCACTGAGCTACCAGGCCACGAGAGCCATTTTAAATGACTCCTATTTTTTATACAAGGTAAATTCGAACTCCAAATTTCCCTCTTTCGCTCGCCCCAGCACGGTGGATTTAAAGGAACGGGGAGGCTTGGGAAAGCGCGTGTCGCAGTCGAATTTGGCTTTAATACACGTCAAATAAATCCCTTTAAGATTTCGGGCCTTCACGGCTTCCGCAAAAACCTTTCCCCCGCCAATCACAAAAATCTTTTCAATCAGGTCCTCATCCGCAGATTCAAAAGCATCTTTAAGGCTGGAAAAAACGTAAACCCCGGGAGGTACCTTAAAGTCCCGGTTACGCGTTAGCACGACGTTCCGGCGTCCGGGCAGGGGACGGTGGGCCTGGGGAATAGACTCCCACGTCTTACGCCCCATAACCACCATGTTCTGGCGCGAGGCGCTATCGGTTTTGGTGGTCACTTTTTGGAAAAACGCCAGGTCCTTCTTTAAATCCCATGGCATTTTGCCGTTCTTGCCAATGCCGAGCTTTTCGTCGGCCGCCGCAATGAGGTAAACAGGTTGTTTCTTCATAAGTAATTAAACCGCTATCGGGAATTTTATCACATCATCATGCTCATAGCCCACAAGTTCAAAATCGTTCGCGGTAATTTCCCAGAACGGCTTTGGGGCGATCTTCAGTGTGGGGAGGGGATGGGGTGTGCGCGTCACCTGCTTACGCAACCCTTCCACGTGGTTGAAATAAATGTGCGCGTCACCAAACGTGTGGATGAAATATCTGGGTTTTAACCTGCACTCTTGGGCCATCATCATCAATAAGGCGCTGTAACTGGCAATGTTATACGGCACCCCCAGCGCGATATCCGCGCTGCGCTGATACAGCTGACAGTCCAAAAAGCCATTCGCCACGTTGAACTGGAACATCATGTGGCAAGGAGCCAATGCCATGCGGGGCAAATCCCCCGGGTTCCAGGCGGACACAATAATGCGCCGGGATTTGGGATCGTTTTTGATCAAATCGATCGCCTGCTGCACTTGGTTCACCGGCCCCGACGGCCCCGGCCAATTCACCCACTGATGGCCATAAATGGGGCCAAGCTCACCTTTTTCATCCGCCCAGTCGTCCCAGATCTTGGTGACGTCATGCAGGCTCTTATCGCCAAGGCTCTTGACCGGCTGATGAATATTCGTGCATCCGCTTAAAAACCACAAAAGCTCAGCAATCACGTTATGGAGACTCACCTTCTTAGTCGTCACCATGGGAAACCCTTCGCGCAAGTCATAGCGCTTTTGAACCCCGAAAATCGAAAGCGTGCCCGTGCCGGTACGGTCGTCCTTTTTTTCGCCGCTTTCTAGGACCTCCTGAACAAGTTCCAGATATTGTTTCATTTTAAAGCACTTATGGACTTTATTTTTAAGTGTGGATCCACTATAACTAAATTGATGCAAGTTCTCAACACCGAACAAATGAAGGCCCTTGAAGATTACGCGTGTAAGCATTTCGGCATGACCGTCGAACAAATGATGCAGAACGCGGGCAAGGCGATTTTTGACTTTGTCCAAACCCTCGACGACACCTCACGAATACTCGTCGTGATCGGCAAGGGAAATAACGGCGGGGACGCCTTGGTGGCCGCCCGGCTGCTTCACGAAGCCGGCAAAGAAGTCACCGTAATAAACCCTTACGCCGGTATCGAGTTCACCAAGGCCGCCGCAGCGGAACTGGATAAAGCCATGGAAGCCCGCCTGAAAATCCTGCACGACTACCGCTCCGCCAACTTCTCGGAATTCGACCTAATCATCGACGGCCTGTTTGGTTTTAGCCTGAAAGGAGACCCAAAACCGCCAGCCAACGCCATTATTGAACAAATTAATTGTTCAAATGTGCCCGTTCTCGCCGTCGACGTCCCTTCCGGCCTGGACGTTAGCACCGGAACACTCGGCAACCCCACCGTCCGCGCCACCCACACGCTCGCCCTCGGCATACCAAAATTCGGTTTCCAAGAGCACCCCGACGTCGTCGGCCAGCTCCATTATGGCAACCTGGGCATCCCCCGTGAAGCTTATGAAGCGAAAGGATATAAATATCCAGAATTCATCCATTGAAAATCATGACATCGCAACGTATAATCCAATGGCTATAGTTTCTAGTTCCTTTGACTATGAAAACGCTGAATGACATGCCGGATTTATCGGGCAGGAAAGTAATTGTCCGGGTGGATTTTAACGTGCCGCTGGACGAGCGGGGGAATGTGGAAAACGACAAACGCATCCGCCACGCGCTCCCCACGCTGCAAGAATTACTCAGGCAGGGCGTAAAAAAGCTCATCCTCATGACCCACATCGGCCGTCCTAAGGACAATGAACCGCACTTAAAAACCGATAAAGTCGCAAAACGCTTGGGCGAACTCTTAGGGCAGCCCGTGGCCAAGGTGGATGGCTGGGGCAATTTGCCGGACGTCCCCATTGTCATGCTGGAAAACCTGCGCTTTAATCCCGCGGAAAAAAGCAAGGACCCTTCGGAGCGGGAGGCTTTTGGCAAGACGCTCGCCTCGCTCGCTGACTTTTACGTCAACGAGGCCTTCAGCAACTGCCACCGCGACCACGCCAGCATGACCGGTGTCCCAAAGTTCATTCCTGGGTTTGCGGGGCTGGGCGTACAAAAAGAAGTGGATAACATTAAAACCGCCCTGCAGAACCCCGCACATCCGCTGGTGGCGGTCATTGGAGGATTAAAAGCAGACAAACTTCCTGCCATCGGCTATTTGCTCAACATTGCTGACCACATCCTGGTCGCCGGCGCCTTAGCTTTTGCCTTGCTTAAAGCGGAAGGAAAAAACATCGGATCTTCCAAGGTCGACGAAGAAGGCATGGCGGACCTTTCCGAACTCGTCGCCAAAATAAGCGCCAGCAACAAAATGGAGTTGCCGCAGGACGCCGTGGTGGCGGACCAATTTGCTGAAACCGCGAAACACAAAATCGTGTCGGCCGATAAAATCGAAGACGGCTGGATGGCGCTGGATATTGGTCCCGCGACCATCGCCCGCTACACCACGCTCCTCAAAAACGCCAAGACCATCCTCTGGTTTGGCCCCGTTGGCGTGTTTGAATGGGTTCCTTTTGCCAAAGGGACAAAAGCCATTGGCCAGGCCATCGTCAACTCGAAAGCCATTACCATTGTCGGCGGCGGGGACAGCGCCAGCGCGGTAGAAGCGCTGGGTTTGGAAGATCAAATCACTTTAGTCTCTACCGGCGGCGGCGCCTCGCTAGCCATGATTGAAGGCAAGGA
>JAZDJE010000014.1:0-7668 GCA_043804325.1 Candidatus Peregrinibacteria bacterium | reverse complement strand
GAGCGAGTTTGTGTATTTGCCGGAAGTATTACTCGTGATAATTTTCGGGCTGTGGGCTTATCCGCGGTTTAAAGATTTAAAATCTCGTTTGAATCAGCCTTTGCCTAAATTGTTGGGGTTGTTTCTTTTGAATGCGTTACTCGTCACCTTGTGGAAAGGGGACTTTTTGCTTGGGGTCACTTTTGTATGGCGTGTTGTGGAGGCGGGAATGTTGTACTTTTTAATTGTGGACAAAATCCTGGCGCCGCGGGAAGCGGTGCGGATTTTGCTGTTTGGCGCGGTGTTCCAAGTCCTTCTTTCGCTTTTTCAATGGGGGCTGAACCAGTCGGTTGGCCTATCGATTGTTGGCGAACCCCTTATCGGCTCTGATGTGCTGAATGTCGCTAAGATCGACTTGGCCAACGGGACTAAACATATTCGGCCTTATGGGACCTTTTTGCACCCTAACATTCTGGTGGCCTATTTACTGACTATCCTTTTCATCGCTTTTGACTACTTAAAAGCGCGGCAACGATTGTTTTGGTTTTTATTATTCGGCCTTGGTGTTTTTTTGACCCATAGCCTGGCGGGGTGGGGCGCCGTGATTGTTGGGTTGGGATTGTGGGCCTTTTTTTCTTTTTTCCAGAGCCATGCGGTGCGGCGCGGGATTATTTTAGCGCTTTTGGCCGTGTTGGTTTTGGGCGGTACGTGGGTGTTTTTTAATAGCCATCGCGTCAACCTTTTAACGCCTTCTTATGCGGAACGGTTGGAGCAAAACGTGATGGGCCGCGCTATTTTTAGGGAATATCCATTTGGCGTTGGCGTGCGGAATTTCACTTTAAAAATGGAGGATTTTAGCGAGGCCAAACTCAAACCTTGGGAGTTCCAACCCGTTCATAACACATACTTCCTCATCCTTAACGAAACCGGTATCCAGGGGCTCGTGTTACTGCTTATCTTTTTGGCTTTCTTGTTCGACAAATATTGGGTCGGCGGCCGGGCTATTCCTTTGGTTGTCCTGGTTTTACTGGCGCCCTTTGACCACTTTTTGTGGGACAGCTGGGCGGGGCTGATGCTCCTTGCTCTTGCTGCCTCCTTTTTTGCCCTGCATAATAAAGCACCACAGCCATGAGATCGACTTATTATACGCAAGCACCGGCTGTCACTATCCAATTGGGCGCCCGCTTGGGCCGTTTGCTCAAAGAGGGTGATATCGTTTTTTTGTTTGGCGAATTGGGCGCGGGGAAGACGCATTTTGTAAAAGGAATCGCGGAGGGGTTGGGGGTGACGGATTTAATCAAAAGTCCCACTTACGCGTATGTGAATACGTATGATTTAAAAAAGGGACGGTCTTTGCATCACTACGACTTGTATCGCCTAGAGCCGGGAGATGATGTGACGTCTCTTGGTTACGAGGAAACGCTTGCCGACCCCAAGGCCATCAATGTGGTGGAGTGGGCGGACCGGTTGGGAGACCGTTTGCCTTCTCGTTATATCCGGGTGGATATTTTGATGGAAGAGGACACGCGCAGTATCGCGATTGATTTTGTGTATCCCACCCGCCTTCGTGACGACATGACCCAATCGTATTACGAAGAGTGGCAAACGCCCCTGCACGTGCGGGCGCATTCGGAAAAAGTTACCGATGTTGCCCGGCAGATTGCCGAGGTTTATATCCAAAAGAACCAAATTGTCGATATCAATTTAATTCACACGGCTTGCATGCTCCATGACTTATGCCGCTTGTGCGATTTTCGTGAAATTAAAAAAGACCGGTTCCAGGAAGGGGTGACCGATGCCAAATGGCAAAAATGGGCGGAGCTTCGGAAAAAATATAAGGGTGTGCATCACGCGGACATCGCTTCCGATTTCTTGAAATCCTGCGGGTTTGAGGAGACCGCTGAAGTGATTCGGTTGCACAAATCTGTTAATATCGTTCGGGAATTCAAATCTTATAACAGCTTGGAAAAATGGATCGTTTATTACGCGGATAAACGCGTTAAACATGCGGAAATCGTCAACCTTGCGGAGCGTTTTCGCGATGGGCAGGCGCGGCATGGCATCCTGAATACTCCCGAACAACAGGCGGAATTTAAGGAGGTAGAAAAACGCACTTACGATTTGGAGAAAATGCTTTTTGAAAAACTGGATATTGGCCCAGGAGACATTATTTAGTCCTTGTCGTTGTCTTCATCTTCGTCGTTCTCGTTTTCTTCGTCTTCTTCGGACTTTTCTTTGTCTGCTTCTTTGTCTTCATCCCCGCCAATGTCCGTTTTGACGTTGAGAGCGTCAACGCCATAAAATTTAAGGAAGTTGTCGTAAATCAGTTCACTCAGCCCGCCGGTGATTTGCAGAATGGCCCATACGGTGGGCATGGCGGCAAAAGTGAAGGTGGTGGTGGAGACTTCTAAGGTCAGTAAGGCCAGTGTGAAACCAATGCTAATGAAAATGCCTAAGGCGGAGCTATAGATGCCTAGTAAGGCATACTCATGGCCAGCCAAAACTTCCATAATTAAGGCGGAAATGAATGCGCTGATTAAAAAGTGCAAGGCTGCTACTCCGTTGGCAAATCCCATGCTGATTCCCAGGAAGTAAAGGGGAATGGTCAGGAAAAACAGGATCAAATTGAACAGGAATACCTGGGTAATGATGGTTTTGCGGCGGTTGTATTTGCCATTGTCCAAAAAGGTGACCATGACCGCAGTGATTGTGTTGGCCGTTAGGGTCCCTACAAACGCCATGATGATCATGACGAAAACTGAAATGGTGGATTCTCCGCCACTGGGGACCAGAGAAACCAGGATAAAGTAAATAACAAAAAGCGCGAGTGTGCCAGCCACGCCTCCCGTTAGCCCGCTGAGCAGCCGGAGGACAAATAGCACGAAGGTCAGGGGCCTTTTTTCAATAGTGGTGTTTTCCATATTTTTATTTGTTATTGGACTGGAGGGTTGTTATGAATAAAATGACAAGACCTATGCTGATTCCCACGTCTGCTAGGTTGAATGCCGGGAAAGGCTTTAGGGCAATGAAGTCGGTTACTGAGCCGCTCATCATGCGGCTGATGAAATTTCCCACCGCTCCGCCAATGATTATACCGAACAACAGTTGATTAAAAAACGTCTTTTTTGATTTTATGAGTATCATCAGCAAAGCTGTTATTAAGATTATTGAAGTTAGGATTTGCAGCCATGAGGGCAAGGGGATCCCAAAGGCAATGCCGGTGTTCTGGTGTAAGGCGAGATAAAAAAAATCTTTTATAAATACCAGTGGCCGAAAGGAGGGGCTTTTGGCCCAGGCCTTGGTGATTTCATCTAAAATTAGCCAAATAACCCCTGTGACGATGAATACACGATAGTGTTTCATGGGCTGATTATATAGTATAATGCACGTCGCAGGGAAATACTCGCGTTTCTCGCAACTATCTATGCGCCAAAGATCTTTCGACAGAGTGTTAGCTTCCGTTGTTTTTGCCTTAGTGGTGTTTGGGATCATCATGGTCTCCAGTGTGAGCGTATATGAATCCCATCAAATTACCGCGGACATGGTGCGTCGGGGGCTTTTGGACGAGCCTACCAACAGCTTTTATTTGTGGCGCCATATTTGGCGCGTGGTTGTTGCCGTCCCCCTTTGTATTTTAGCCATGTATATCCCCATGGTGTTTTGGAAAAGAGTCGCTCTGCCCTTTTTTATCGTCTCCCTTTTACTTTTGGTCATGGTGTTTTTACCGGGTATCGGGGGGAATTACGGGACTTCTACCAGCTGGATTTCCGTTCCCTTTTTGCCCTCGTTACAGCCCGCTGAATTGGTTAAACTCGCTTTGATTTTTTATTTGGCCGTTTGGATGGAAAAGCGCCAGGAGCACGTCATGTCATTTCAGTATGGTTTCCTGCCGTTTACGGTTCTACTCATTGTGGTGGTGATATTACTCGCCATGCAGCCGGATTTTGGATCGGTGTTGGTGATTATTCTGATTGCCGCTGTCATGTTTTTTGCGGCTGGGGGGAGCGTGCTTCATATTCTTTCCGGCGGATTTTTAGCGTCCTTGCTGGCCTACCCCATCATCATGAGCAAGGAATATATCCGCAATCGTTTTTTGACTTTTTTACATCCCGATCTCGATCCGCTTAACATTGGATTCCAGATTAAACAAGCCCTGATCGCCGTTGGGAACGGCGGTTTTTTTGGGGTTGGTTTTGGCAAATCCGTCCAAAAGTTCGGTTATCTTCCGGAAGTGCAAAGCGATACTATTTTTGCGGCAGCGGCGGAGGAATTGGGATTTTTTCGCATTACCATTTTGGTCATCGCCTTCCTTTTTATCGCTTATCGCGGATATGGGATAGCCATGCGCGCCCAGGACCGTTTTTCCATGTTGGTGGCCGCTGGGATTACCGGTTGGTTTACTTTTCAGGCTATTATCAACATGGGGGTGAATTTGGCCATTTTAC
Organism: Candidatus Peregrinibacteria bacterium; assembly: GCA_043804325.1. Taxonomy (GTDB): domain Bacteria; phylum Patescibacteriota; class Gracilibacteria; order UM-FILTER-43-11; family UM-FILTER-43-11; genus JAZDJE01. Next base: position 3,244 of record JAZDJE010000014.1, on the reverse strand, counting down.
CTTTGACCGGCCTTACTCTTCCTTTTGTCAGTTACGGTGGTTCGTCACTCATTGTCACCTTAATTGCAGCGGGCATTTTACTTAACATTTCTCGTCATGCCGAAGCCAATACGAGTGCTCTTTACCGGAGGCGGGTCCGCGGGACATATCGTCCCCAACCTCGCCATCGTTTCCGCGCTTAAGAAGCAAAACCCCTTTGTTCAATTGCTTTATGTTGGCTCGCGCCAGCCCATGGACCGCGAGTTGGTCCGGCATGCCGGTATTCCATTCCGCGCTATTTTTTGTGGGAAGTGGCGGCGGTATTTTTCTTTATTGAATTTGATCGATCCGTTTTTTGTGGCGCTCGGATTTTTACAATCCTGTTATCACATTATCCGGTTCTGGCCCCAGGTTGTTTTTATGAAGGGGGGATATGTAGGCCTGCCCGTGGCATTGGCTGCCTGGATTTTCCGGCGCCCTATTGTTTTGCATGAGTCCGATGCGGTGATGGGGTTGGCTAATCGCATCGTCGCTACATTGGCTAAAAAGGTATGCCTTGGTTTTCCGGGGGCGTTGCCCTTTTCCGATAAGGTCGTCTTAACGGGAAATCCGGTCCGCTTGGACCTTTTGAATGGGGATAAGAACAAAGGATATTCCCTGACTGGATTTTCTCCCGTCCGTCCGGTGCTTTTGGTGTGGGGCGGAAGCCAGGGAGCGCAGGAAATCAACGCGCTTATCGTGGCTAATTTTGAGGCGCTTAAATCCCATTTCCAAGTCATCCATGTCACCGGAAAGAGTAAGGTAACTTCCCTCCACGATCCCGCTTACAAGGCTTTTGAGTACGTGGGGGACGAATTGGCGCACCTTTACGCCATTACCCAATTGGCGGTGGGGCGCGCCGGGGCCAATTCCCTTTATGAGTTGGCCTTAGTCCAAAAACCAAATATAATACTTCCCCTTAAGGGACATCAACAACGCAATGCGAGTTACTTTGAGAAAGAAGGGGCGGGAATTGTTTTGCGGGACACGAAAGACTTTGCGAGTACTTTGGCGGCTTTAGCCGGGGATCCTGTCAAACAACAATCCATGAAAAAGGCCCTTGCTAAGATTTCCCGATTGGATGCCGCAAATCAAATCGCTCAACTCATTCTTAATTTATGAAGATTGGCGTTAACGCACGATTTCTGGTCCACCCTTATACCGGTATTGGGCAATATACCCGCTATTTGATGCAGATGTTGTCCAAGATCGACCGTAAAAATGAGTATTTTTTGTTTACGCCGGAATTGGTGGAATGGAATTTGCCGGACCACTTTCACCAAATCCGCGTGCCGGAACGGAGTTCCCATTCCCCCAGTTTGGCCAAGGCGCATTGGGAACACGTACTCGTCCCCCAGGAGCTCCTGAAATGGAAGATCGATTTGGCCCATTTTTTGTATCCTGCCAATCCCTGGAAGCGCCTCCCCCTCCCCACGGTGGTGACGGTCCACGACGTGATCCCCTGGCGGCTCAAGGCCTATAATAAACGACTGCGCTCCAAGCTTTATCATTTTTACGTGCGGCAGGCGCTTAAGAAGGCGGACCACATCATCACGGTTTCCGAGTTTTCCAAAAGGGAAATCATGGACATTTTTAAAATCCAGGAAAAGAACATTGCGGTCATTCCGCATGGGCTCCCCCTATTTTTTTGGGGTATCCCGTTACCCGATTTGCCGCTTCGCCGGGATTTTCTTCTTTACGTGGGTGGGTATGACGAGCGGAAAAATATCCCGCGTTTAATCAAGGCTTATTTGAAGCACATTGCCAATGACCATAAAGTCGATTTAATTTTGGTGGGCGGTAAAAACAGAAATTTAGAAAGGTACATTACCGGTGAATTTGCCTATCGCGTGGCCTCCGATATCCTCGTCCAGCCTAAAGGGAATATCATTTTTACCAATGTGCTTTCCAATGATGAATTGGCCGTGCTTTATAAGCAGGCGACCGCGCTTATCTCTCCTTCGGTTTATGAAGGGTTTAATTTGCCTTTGGTGGAAGCCATGGCTGCAGGTATTCTCATTGTCGCCTCCGATATTACCGTCAATCGGGAGGTGACGGGGGAAGCGGCGCTCTTTTTTGACCCCAAATCCGTCGATTCCATCGGCGAGGGTATTTTGAAGTTATTGGGCGATTCGGGTTTTCGCAAAAAACTCGTTTCCAAGGGGACGGAGTTTGTCAAACGCTATAATTGGGAAAAGAGTGCGGAAGCGGTTCTGGGCGTGTATAATTTGTTTACTTAAAATAACCCCATGTCGCTTAGTTTGATATTTTTCATCGTCATCCATATTTTTGCGCTCGCTTTTTTCATGGAAGCATTGCGGCGTATTCACCAGCGTACTAAGGAATACCCTCTGGAAGACACTTCGGAAACAATTCCTTTTGGTTTGGTCCGCCTCCGGCATGTGGTGTTTTTGTACATTTTGATTTATCTCGCTTGGCTTTTGATTTCTTTTTGGTTGTATTTCCAGTGGATGGATGGGGGCGTTTCCTTTTTGTCCAGCCCCAGCGATACTATTCTTAACCTTTAATCATGGATCACCAGAAAATAGCCGTATTGGATTTTGGAGGGCAGTATGCCCATCTTATCGCCAATCGGGTACGGCGGCTCCATGTGTATAGTGAAATTGTCGATGGAGATGCCCCTGCCAGTCAGTTGAAACATTGCAAGGGCCTTATTTTGTCCGGTAGTCCCATGAGCGTTCATGTTAAAGGCGCACCGCATTGCGATATGGCTATTTTTAAGTTGGGGGTCCCCGTGCTTGGCATTTGTTACGGCCATCAGCTGATGCAGTATTTGCTAGGGGGCCAGGTCGTCAGCGGCCGCGCTAAGGAGTATGGGTTGGCCAATCTTACCGTTCAGGACCCTGTGGGGATTTTTAAGGGCGTCAAGAGCCCGTCCCGCGTGTGGATGTCCCATGGAGACACCGTGAAGTCCTTGGGCCCGGGGTTTAAAACATTGGCCACTACTACTGATTGCCGCTATTCTGCGGTGGCTGATTTGGACCGGCGTTTTTACGGGGTCCAGTTCCATCCGGAGGTGACGCATACGCAGGAGGGCATGAAAATGCTGGACAATTTTTTGACTATTTGCGCTGTTTCCCGCGATTGGAGCATCGAGCAGTTCATTGAAGAAGAAGTGGCGGCCATTAAGAATAAGGTTGGTGATAAGAAAGTATTTTTACTCGTGTCCGGCGGGGTGGATTCTACGGTGGCTTTTGCGCTGCTG
>JAZDJE010000013.1:0-2961 GCA_043804325.1 Candidatus Peregrinibacteria bacterium | reverse complement strand
GCGGAAGAAAAAGAAAAGGCACAAAAGAAAATCGCGGAACTGGAAGCGTTCCGGGACGCCGACGGAAGTTACAGGCTTTGGGGAACCCCTGCGGAATCAACGGGAAATCACCTGGAGACCGCCTATATTTTATTTGTCTTAAACGAAGCCAAAAAAGCGGGTTTAACCATTCCTCCGCTGGAAGAAACCATTCGCGCCCTATGGAACACATTGGGAAATGATGGCGAAAACCTGACGGCGGAAGAACAAATTTTCCTCCTATGGGCTTTGAGTGAAGTAGGCCAATACGATACTCGCTTAACGCTCAATGCGTTTAAATCCCGTGATGCCAGCCCCCTTTACAGCCGCGGTTTAATGCTCTTAAACCTCTATAATTTGATCGAAGCGGGGCAAAAAAGCGTACAGCCTTTTTTAGAACGATTGAAATCCGAACTCGCCGACCAACTCATTCAAGAGGGAAGCAAAAGTTATTTTGCGGAAGAAGGACAAGTCCAATACGGCAGCAGTTCCGAGCGGACCACAGGCGTCCTGCTGCTGGCCCTGAGCCGCACAAGTCCAGGTAATCCCATCCTGCGCCCCTTGGTGAACCACCTCATTGATAAAGAAGCAGTAGCTAATACCTATCCATTGGACACCCAAAGTCTTGCCTGGAAGTTATTGGGCTTAAGGGAATATCAAGAGCAAAATACCCCCGTGGTATCGCAATACGGCTTTAAGGGGATGTTGGACAGCCATAGCTTTCAGGGGGCGGTGGATACGGATAACCTGAATGAAGTCTTTATTAAAGAAGGGGCGCTAGAAAATCTCGATAAAAAGGACAACATCGCTTTATCGTTGGAAAAAGACGGCATTGGCCCCCTCTATTTTAAAACGGATTTGGCCTATTTGTCCCGGGATGAGCTTCCGGCCCAATCCAACGGTTTAGTCATTACCAGGCAGTACGGCCTTCTTCCGAAAACCTCGTTTGCCAATGAATTAAAACAAGGGGAAATATACCAGGGGAAGCTTCAATTGATTGTCCCAAAAGACCTGTCCTACGTGGTGGTTAAGGAGCAACTGCCGGCGGGAATGCAGGCATTGACTTTTAGCTCGGACTTGATGGATACGCTCACGGCATATCGCGAACAGGAAGAAAATAGCCGGCAAGGATATACCTGGCATACAAACCCGCTATGGCACTTTGATCACCACGAAATCCAGGAAGACGGCTTATTGCTTTTTTCGAGTTACTTGCCAGCCGGCGTTTATACCATCGATTTCTTGGCCGAAGCAGTGCGCCCCGGTCGCTTCCAACACCTCCCCGCCTACGCCTACCAACTCTTCAACCCCTCCGTATTTGGCCGGACGGAAGGAAGAACAGTGGAGATCAAATAGCGCGCTTGAGTTTTTACTCTGGAATCGCTACACTCTTCTCGCATCTTATTACCAGTAGGGAAATACTCTCCTCGCGGACCGCGTTTCTCGCTACTACGTGGCGAACGTAGCTCAGTTGGTTAGAGCGTCGGATTGTGGCTCCGAAGGTCATGGGTTCGACCCCCATCGTTCGCCCCATTTTTGGCTAAGGCAATTGCTTTTTAGGCTATCCCTCCTAAGGCGGATTGCCTTTTTGGGCAATTTTTGGTATAATATAAAGATGCGATAACTGAATCTATGCCCCAAATCATCATTCAAATCGGTGAAAATATCAGCAATGCCGTGTACGACAAATACGTCGTCTTTGCCCAATTTTCCCCCTTCATTCTGGGGGCCATTGCCATATTCCTGCTCGGTTGGATTTTGGCGGAGCTCGCGGCCCGTGCCATTACCGGTATGGCCAGCGCGCTCAAACTGGAGGCTATTTCCAAGCACTTGGGGCTCCATCAGGTCCTCAAACGGATGCATACCAAATTGTCACCATCCCTGTTGATTGCCAAGACCGCGAAGGGGTACATCATGTTTTTATTCTTCATCGAAGCGACCCGGGTGGCCAAGCTGACCAAGGTGGCGGACTTTTTAACGGAAATCTTCAATTACATCCCCGACCTCATCATCGCGCTATTCATCATGATTGTAGGCGTGCGCTTCGCTAATTTTTTGCAACTCATCACCTCCACTTCACTGAGTTTTGCCAAATCCAGTGCGGCCAAAGTATTGGGATTGGCCATTAAAGGGAGCGTGATTACTTTTACCATCTTAACAGCGCTGGCCCAACTCCAAATTGCGCCAATACTCGTTCAAATCCTTTTCATTGGGTTTGTCTCGATGCTGGCCTTAGCAGGGGGGTTGGCCCTTGGGTTGGGCGGACAAGGCGTGGTTCACGAAATTTTGGAAGGGTTCAAACGGATAGAAATAAGAAAGGCTAAGAAAGAGTAAACCGCTTGAAATAAGCCCTAATTCCATTGTATCGTTACCATTGTTGTAACGCTTTTTATATGTACGATCCTTCCAAAATCGAACCAAAATGGCAGCAATATTGGGCCAAACACAAAACCTTTAAGGCCGTCGAAGATTCTAAAAAGCCCAAGCATTACATTTTAGACATGTTCCCGTATCCCAGCGGGGTGGGGCTGCACGTGGGTCATCCGGAAGGCTACACCGCCACGGATATCATTTCCCGTTACCAGCGCATGAAAGGGTTTAACGTCCTGCACCCCATGGGATGGGACGCCTTTGGCCTGCCAGCGGAAAATTACGCCATCAAGACCAAAACACCCCCCCAGGAAACCACGGACAAAAACATCGAAACCTTCCGCAGGCAAATCCAGTCCATCGGATTTAGTTATGACTGGGATCGGGAAATCAACACTTCCTCACCGGATTACTACAAATGGACCCAGTGGTTTTTCCTCTTTTTATATAAAAACGGCCTCGCCTACAAAAAGGAGGCTCCCGTCAACTGGTGCGAAGACTGCAAAACGGTGTTGGCTAACGAACAAGTCGTCGAAGGGTTATGTGAACGGTGCGACAACAAAGTCGTCCTCA
>JAZDJE010000012.1:0-4811 GCA_043804325.1 Candidatus Peregrinibacteria bacterium | reverse complement strand
GCTTTGCTGGTTTCCGCATTGGTTGCCTGGCAGGCGGCCAGCAGTATTGGTTTTATGGAATATATGGCCAAGCATCCGGGGGCGTTTTTTGGTTTGGTTATCCTACAGTTCGCGGCGGTGATCGCGTTGGCGGGTTGGGTGCAGCGCATGAGTGCCATGACCGCGGTTATTATCTTTTTGGGATATGCGGCGTTGACGGGGCTGACCCTTTCCACGGTATTACTCGTCTACACGCCCGCTTCTATCGTCCAGGCGTTTTTGGCCACGGCGGCCATGTTTGGGGGGATGAGCTTATACGGCCTTTTTTCCCGGCGCGACCTTTCCGGATGGGGAAGTTTTCTTTTTATGTCCCTGATCGGCATTATTGTGGCTTCGCTCATCAACTTGTTTTTGCATAGCCCCATGCTGGATTGGATGGTGACTTATGGCGGCATTGTGATTTTTGCCGGTTTGGCAGCATACGATAATCAAAAGCTCAAATATTTAAGCCAGGTCCAGACGGATGAGGCCGGTTTTCGCAAATTGGCCATCCATGGGGCTTTGACCTTGTATTTGGATTTCATCAACTTGTTTTTACTTCTTTTGCGCACAGTAGGGGATCGACGGTAAGGCAAGCGGTAAGATATAAGCGGTAAGTCCGAGGCGAGCTCGGACTCCGGCTTGCGCCGGAGCGGTAAGTAGTAAGCGGTAAGTATTAAGCGGTAAGTATTAAGCGGTAAGCTATGAAGAAAGTTTTGTTCATATCTCTATTGGCCCTAAGCGCTTGTTCGGTAAGTGAGGGGAATTTTAAGAGTACTGTGCCGGTGGGGACGAGGGTAGAATCGCCGGCGCAGGTGCTTGAGGCTTTGCCTTTGGCCGTGAATCACGATGTACCGTTTTTTCCGCAGGCGCCGGATGCGGATTGGCGTCTGCCGTGGCAAGAAACCTGTGAAGAGGCCAGTGTGGTTTTGGCGTATTACTACGCGATGGATCGGGATCTTACTATCGATTTGTTTCGCCAAGAAATCCTGAATTTAGTGAGTTGGCAGACCGTGAAGCTTGGGGATTATAAGCATACCAATGCAGCACAAACCGCTCGGATTTTAGGGGAATATTATGCCTTTTCGGATTTTGAAATCGTTGAAAATCCGTCTGTGGAACAGCTCCAGCGGTCACTGTCACAAGGCTCCGTCATCGTTGCCCCATTTGCCGGACGGATGCTTGGCAATCCCTTTTTCCGCCAGCCCGGGCCGCTTTATCACATGTTAGTCATTAAGGGGTATGACCAAAAGCACTTCATTACCAACGATGTGGGCACGCGGCGCGGGGAAAATTTTATTTATCCGTATGAAACCCTCATGTCCGCCTTACACGAATGGCATGATACAACTATTGAATTAGGGGCCAAAAAGGTTATAGTAGTGAGGCCCTATTAGTCACCCTCCTATGTTTTCCGCGCCTTCCGCCTCTGCCATTATGTCCAAACGTGTTGTTTTTGAGGTTCAATCTTCATTGCATCCGTCTCTTGCCATCCGGTTGGCCATTGATAAAATGAACATTCAGGGGTTGCGTCCTACGGTGACTCCGACTGGCGAACGGGGCCGCTTTTATGTTGAGGTCGTTGAAACTTCCCGGGAAAGGATGCAATGCGTTTTAGAGCAGGCTGACGGCGTTACCATTATTTCATCGCCATGTGGCGGCGGAAAACGAAAGGGAAAATAATAGCCAGTATGGTGATATGGACGGCCAGCCCTCCCGCAAAACTGGCGGGGATGGCGTAGATGCCAATGGTGGGCGCCAGGATTTTTGCGGCTATCACAATGCCCAAGGTGGTCACAGCATGCGAAACGGAAGGAATAATGGTGTTGCGGATGGAATAATACGTCCGGTGGTAAATGTGCAGCATGCTTTCCAGCGGTACGGCAAAGGCGTAAATCCGAATGACATTGCTTAAAAGTTCTATTTGGTCTTCGCCAAATTGTCCTCCTCCCAGTAAAAGCCGGACTAGCGGCATGCTAAAAGCCGCCAGGGCCATGGCGGCCAGGGTGGTGTAGAGCACACATCGAAAACGCTGATTTTTAAAGTCGTGTTCGAATTTTTTAAAATTCCCCCGCCCTGCGTCGTGGGCCAGGCTGGTGTACATGGCAAAGGCAATGGCAATGCCCAGTAAACTCACGGGAATACTCTGGAAATTGCGCGCGTAGTTGTAAACAGCCACGCTGCCCTCCGGTAGTATAGAGGCGATATTTGTAAAACTCAGCAGCATGACGTACCACATGAAGTACTGCATGATTTTTGGCATTGTCAGCTTGATGGTTTCTTTTAATTCCGGACTCCAGTGGAAGTCGAGCCGGTTTCTGAACCCGAATTTTGGCCCGCGGACCATGACGAAGCGGATGAGGAGGTGCAGGACCACCCCTATTAGCGTTCCTATCACCAGGCCATTTAGCCCAAAATAAGGGACCAGCACTATGATCCCCAAAACAATTCCCATGTTGTAGAGGGCGGGAGACAGCCCGTACCATAAAAATTCATTTTTACTCGCTAAAATCCGTCCATAGGTGTTGCTCAGCGTGAATAAGACGGGGGACAGTAAAAAGATGCGGGTGATTTGCACGTATTGCGCCATGTCTTCCCCTTCAAATCCCGGCACCAGGTAGCGGGCAAAGCCGGGGAGTGTGATGGCTACCACGATCCCTATGGTGATCATGAGCAAGAGCCCCCATGAAAGCACTTGGTGGGCGTAGGTATTCCCCAAGGCCCTTTTTTGGTCGTATTGTTTGATGAAGATGGGTAAAAACGCGGCGGATAACGTTGTTCCTATCAGCACATTCAGCATCAGGTCCGGAATGACAAAAGCGGCGTTGTAAATGTCGAGGGTCCGCGAAAGCCCAAAGGTTTGCGCCAACAGGCGGTCCCGCACAAACCCAAAAAAGTAACTCAACGCAGCGGTGGCCGTTAGGGTCCAGGACGAATGAAAAATCAACGCCCGCCAGTCCGTTTCTTCGTGCAGTGTTTTTAGGAGGGTTTTTACGTTCATGGGGTTTCTATACTTGCCTAAGCATATGCCCCATTTTACTCTTTTTTGTCGCCAGATATCGAATGTTTTTGAGGGTTGGCTTCACTTCCAGCGGGATCCGCTTTTCTATCGTTAGCCCGTAGCCCTCCAATCCGATTATTTTTTTGGGGTTATTGGTGAGGAGATGGATGCGTTTGATGCCAAGGTCCGCCAGGATTTGGGCGCCGATGCCATACTCACGTAAATCCATGGGGAATCCCAGGGCTTCGTTCGCTTCTACCGTGTCCATGCCTTTGTCCTGGAGGTCGTAGGCTTTGATTTTGTTAATCAGGCCAATGCCACGGCCTTCGTCGCGCATGTACAGGACCACGCCGGAGCCGTTTTCCGCAATCATTTTAAAGGCAGTTCGTAGTTGGGTGCCACAGTCGCAGCGCATGGAGCGGAACAGGTCTCCGGTGATGCATTCGGAATGCGCCCGGACGAGCGTCGGTTTTTTAGGGTCAATTTTGCCCATCACCAGCGCGATATGCTCTTTGTCGTCGATTTTGTTGCGGTAGACCTTCATTTGGAAGTCGCCGTATTCGGTGGGGAGTTTGGCGCTGGAGGCCAGTTCCACCCATTTTTCCGTTCGGCGGCGGTGTTCGATCAGCTCGGCGATGGTAACCATGGGCAAACCATGTTCCTTGGCAAATGTTTTGAGTTCCGGCATACGCGCCATGGTGCCGTCGTCTTTGACGATTTCCCCAATGACGGCAGCCGGTTTGAGACCGGCGAGTTTGCTCAAATCAACGGCTGCCTCCGTGTGGCCGGCGCGTTTTAAAACGCCGCCTTCCGCCGCCCGCAGGGGGAACACGTGGCCCGGGCGCCCCAAGTCACTCGGTTTGGTGTTGGGGTCTGTGAGCGCCCGGATGGTTTTAGCGCGGTCTTCGGCGGAAATGCCGGTGGTTGTCTTATTTTTGAGGTCTACCGACACTGTGAACGCCGTGCCATGCGCTTCCGTATTTTCATTCACCATCATGGGCAGATGGAGTTCGTCCAGCCGGTCTTTGGTCATGGGCATGCAAATGACGCCGCTGGTATGGCGGATCATGAAGGCGATTTTTTCCGTGGTGGCATGTTCGGCCGCCAGGATGATGTCCCCTTCGTTTTCGCGGCTCTCGTCATCGGTCACGATGACCATTTTTCCCGCCTTGAATGCTTTGATGGCGTCTTGAATTTTTTTCATCGCGTGATTTTGGCTTATTACTATACTTTAATTGGATTTTATTACAAGATTACAAGATTAATTTTGGTAATCTTGTAATTTCGTAATTTTGTAATGAGTTATAGTCCGACCCGGTAGATTTTTTGGTCGGTGAGCAGGTACAGGTTGGCTTCGCCTTTGTCCACGTACAGGTCATTGACATTGGGGAGTTCTTCAAAAACCACTTGTCCTACATAGCGGGCCACGCCGCCACGGTCTTTTTCAATGATGATCACTTGTTTGTTGGCGGGGTCGAGCAGATAGAGGTTGTCGAGTTCAATGCTGGTGTAGATTTTAGTGACCTCCGACAAATCTGTTGCTATATCCTCGATGGTAAACGGCTGTACTTTTGATTTGAATAATTTGATGATTTCCCCGCCCTTCTGGAGTACGTAGACGTTGCCGTCAATGGCGATCCCAATGGCGTTTTGTAAGGTGGCGTCCGTGTTGTATTCTGTGGCGTTGGCGTAGTTAGACCGCAGCCGTGAATACTTGTAAATTTGGTTGGTGGATGGGCTTAAGATATAGATGTTTCTTCCGTAAGCCGCTACGTCCAGTCCGGCTTTCCAG
>JAZDJE010000011.1:0-4995 GCA_043804325.1 Candidatus Peregrinibacteria bacterium | reverse complement strand
GGTGATTCTTTTTTCATGTGTTAATTATCTCGAATTTCAGTGGTTTTTTCAAGGAAAATTGAATGTAGGTATTGTAATAAACCGCCAAACTGCTTGACACATTATTTGGCGGATTAGGCGCACTTTTGGGTTTTTGATTGGGCTTGAAGGGTTTGTTTTTTATGGTGTAATACCTTCTATGATCATTGAGTTTTAGAGTGAAATTTGGTATAATAATAAGATTTAAAAAATAAATATCAATGACCAAAAAAACGTTTGGATTCGGGGTCGCGCTGGCGATGGTGCTGCAGGTTCTCTTTATGCCGGTGGTGTTGGCAGATCCCTTGCCTGTGCGCGTATACGCCAACGATACCGTCGCGGGATATGCGACGTCGCTAAAAAGCTCGCTCGTCAATCCGGGGCAGAACGTGGTGTTTGTGGTAGAAGGGCCCAATGGCGCAGTCAACCGCATTTCGGCCCAGGCCGACCTTTCCGGCGTTGCTCAAGCGGAGCTTTTTGGCCATTTGACCAAAATAGCCGGTTCGTATCGCGTGGCCCTGGTTTACCCGGGGTCTTCGGCCGCGTCGCCCCAAAGCACTTTTGCGGTGTATGCGGACGCGGTATCGCCCACGCAGTCTATTATTGCCATAACAGATGCTTTGGTGACGGCGGACGGCATTTCTAAAACGTTTGTGACCGTGACGCTTTATGACGCGTATCGTAATCCCGTGAAAGGCCATGCCGTACAACTCATTTCCAGCCGCTTTGAAGACGTCCTGGCATCCCTGAATGGGGGTGTGACGGACGAGAACGGCCGCGCGAATTTTCAGGCCACGTCCAATTATCCCGGCCTTTCGGTTTTGACGGCTTTGGACAATACCATCAGCGTGGTTTTGGGCGACCGGGAAGAAGTGGTATTCCAGGCGCCGGCGGTGCAGGAGAAGGGGATTGGCGGCACGTTACTGCGCGCCAATTTATTCAGCGCGGACATCACAGGAACCCCTGAGGTGACGGCGGGACCCGTGGACCATTTTGTCATTGAAGGTTTGACCGCTACCGTTAAAATCAACGAAGAACTCAATGTGACCGTTGTGGCCAAGGACCGGGACGACAATACGGCCAAGAACTACACGGGCACGATTCTCTTTGCCGTTCCGGACGACGAGAACGCCGTTCTTCCCGGAAATGGGCAATACTCGTTTAAGGAAACCGACCAGGGCAAATTTACATTCAATCTGGCCCTGCAGTTCACCCGGCTGGGGAAGCAGACCCTGCAGGTTTACGATAAGGATAATTGGGATATTTTGGGTGAAGCGGAAGTGGAGGTCGTTTCCCGCGAGACCATTTCCCCCGCGGCAAGAGGCAGTACCCTTGCCATTAAGTCGCCCGCGGATGGGGCGGAGCTGGGGAATAGCCTTGTTGTCCTTACAGGCCAGGGAGATCCTAATATCAACCTTAAGGTTTTTGACAACGACGTGAAGGTCGGGGATTCAGAGACCGATGAGGGCGGTTTTTTTACCTATGAGGCCCGTAGCCTTTCAAGCGGGGCCCACACGTTTTACGTGATGTCGGAGAGCGGAGATGTGTCGCCTTCGGTCAACATTCAAATCGATACATTGCCTCCGGTCATCAATGCTTTTTATGTGATGCCTGACGGCACCGTTATGCCGGGTGCGGCTTTGACGGTGACCCTGCAGTCCGAACCGGACCTGGAAGAGGTCAAAATCCGGATCCAGGGCATGGAGGAGGAAATGCTTCCCTCTGCCGATCCGGGCACCTATAAGGCGACCCTTGCCGCCCCCACTGCTGAAGGAAACTTTCCCCTGGATGTGATTTTGGTCGACAAACTCGCCAATCGCGCCGAACTTCTAAACCGCGCCACTATTCAGGTGGCCCTTCCCAAACCGGCGGCTCCGGCTGCGGTTTCCGGCCTTAGCGCGGAGGCGGGGGATGCGGCGGTGACTTTACATTGGGAACCGGTGACGGGAGACAAGGATCCCGTGGCCCGTTATCGCGTTTACTTTGGAACGCATTTCAATGAGCTCAACCAGACCATGGATACCCAGGGCGCTTTGTCCACGCTGGTTATCAGCGGCCTTACCAATGACACTCAGTACTTTTTTGCGGTCAAGGCGGTTAATAGCAAAGGGACGGAAAGCGAATCATTGAGTTTAACGGTAGCGGCTACCCCCAAGTCCGCTGTTCCTGCGGTCCCCGTAGCGGGTTATTTGGCCGCCCCTTTGGATTCCGCGGTACAGCTTTCCTGGCCGGTTTTTCCCGGTGTGGAAGCGTTTTACTACAAGGTGCATTTTGGGCTCCAAAGCGGGCAGTACGACGAATTTACTGTGACGGCCAACCACGCGACTTCTGCCGTGGTCCGGGATTTGATCAATGGCCTTCCCTATTATTTTTCCGTGGTGGCCTTGGATTTGACGGGCCGCGAAATTTCCGCCCTTTCCCCCGAATTCTCTGCGACGCCCGGTCAGGTTTTGCATGGGGCGGCCTCTTCTTTGACGGCCCAGCTGGGGCGGGTCCCCCGCACGGGTGAGACCGGCGGCGAGGCGTTTTGGATCATTGCCCTTTCCTTGCTTACCGCCGCTTTTCTTTATTCCCATAAGCGCCGGATCGTTCGGGGGTAATACTATTAATTTTTTGAACCATGATTTCCCAAACCCTTCGTTTATTGATTAAAGACCAACGCAACATCCCCCTGGGGGTCAAGTTGATCGTTTTGGTCATTTTCCTGCGTTCCGTGGGGTGGGGGTTTTCTGACCCGTTTTTTTCCATGTATCTGCAGCAATTCGAGGCCCCTTATGTCCTTATCGGCTTTTTCATCGCCTTCATCCAGATCGGGGCCCTGGTCTCCCTTATCCCTTTGATCCGTTTGGCGGATCGGATGCGGGATACGACCCTGATCCACGATGGGGAGGTCCTATACCTTTTTTCAGTTATTTTCTTCATTGTCGCCGGGTTTTCCAAGAGCCTTCTCCTTCTTTTGCTGTCTTTGTTTTTGGTAGGGATGGCTTATACGTTTACGGCGGTTGGTGCGGAAAGCTATATCCGCAAGCATGATGCCGATGGGCAGGCCCGCCCCTTTGGCTTTTATGTGGCGCTGGATTACTTCGGGTGGATTTTGGGGATGGTCCTTGGCGCTTTTATCATCAATTACACGGGTTTGAATTGGATGTTTTTGTGGATTTTTCCCAGTATTGTGGCCGGTCTTTTTATTTTGCCGCGGATCCATGAAAGGGGAGTCCGGTCTTTTTTAAGGGGTTTTAAAAAGTATTTTTCCTCGTCTGAGGGGTATTTTGCCGCCTTGTCTTCCGATTTTAAGCAGGTTGACCATAAGGTCGTTTTCGTTTTAGTGCTTTGTTTTTTTTACGGGGCCATTCGCATGTTTTCCTATACTTTTATACCTTTGTTTGGGCTGTATATCGGTTTGCCGCTGACTTCGATCGCCCTCATGCTGGCCGTTGTGTATTTGCCGTTTGTTTTTAGCTTTTTCCTGTCTGAAGTGACCGATCACTTCAAGCGCATGAATGTGATTGCGGCCGGGCTTTTTATCGGGGCGGTCGCTTATCTCCTCCTTTATTTTATTGTGCATCAGGGTTTGGTCATTTTGCTCGCGGCCATCACCTCTTTTTCTCGGGCCATTGTGCGTCCCGTTTACAATGGGGCCATCACGCGGCTGACCCCCCGCCGGATGCTGGGGGAGATGACAGGGCTTAATAATTTTACGGACCGTTTGGGGCGTATTGTTGGGCCCATTGCCCTTGGTTTTGTGGCGGATTCTTTTGGCCTTCAAGTGTCTTTCTTGTTCGTTGCCGTGACGGCGCTTTTGTTGGGCATGGCCAGTTTGGCGTTTCATGGTTATAATTACCTGGTTACGGACAAAGTCGAGCTTGTTATATCCGAGTAAAATGAAAAAAACCCCTCAAATCTTCACGATTGGCAGCGCCACCTTCGACATCTTTGTGAAGCCCGGAGACCAGGCGGTTTTCACTTTGGAAAAGCCCGAATCGCGCGAGAAATGGCTGGCCTTAAAATACGGCGGGAAGGTGAAGATCGACGATGTTGTGGAGACGTTTGGCGGCGGGGCGACCAATACGGCCGTCGCTTTTTCCCGCATGGGTTTTAAACCTTATTTTGTGGGGAAGGTGGGGGCGGAGTATGGG
The DNA here is from genome assembly GCA_043804325.1 of Candidatus Peregrinibacteria bacterium. Taxonomy (GTDB): domain Bacteria; phylum Patescibacteriota; class Gracilibacteria; order UM-FILTER-43-11; family UM-FILTER-43-11; genus JAZDJE01. Next base: position 841 of record JAZDJE010000011.1, on the reverse strand, counting down.
GACAAGGTTCTTGGTAACCTCAGCCGCGAAGGGGTGAACACGGACTACGCCACTAAAACCAAACGGGACCGGACCGGTTTTTCCACCGTCATCAGCACTCTGGATGGGGACCGGACGGTGCTTGGGTATGCAGGCGCTAATCGCCTGTTCACCGCCAAGGACTTACCGCTTTCGGCTTTAGCCAAGGCGGATCTTATCTTTATCAACCATATTTCCGGGGACAGCGAGTGCGTGCTCAAGGCGCTCGTTACTTTTTTGGACCAATATCCCCGCATTCAGGTGGCCTGGAACCCCGGTTATGAACAGTTGGTGGCCGGCGTTTCTAAGTGGAAGAAGCTCCTGAGGCGTATCGACTTCCTTTTTGTGAACAAAGAAGAGGCTGCGCTCTTTACCAAAGTGCCTTATCGGTTGGCGGGCGTTAAGCATCACGATCCCCAGTACCATGTCCATGCCCCTACGTCCTTTTTGCCGCCTTATGCGGACGATGTGACCGATATTATGCTCAAGTTTTTTGAATACGGGGTTAAAACAGTGGCTATTACGGACGGACGCCATGGGGCCCAGGCCAGCGATGGCAAATCCCTTTATTTTTGTCCCGTCATTTCCACCAAGCGTGTGGATACACTGGGGGCGGGGGACGCGTTTGCCAGCGGCTTTACTTCGGCGTCTTTGTATGGTAAAAGCTTGAAAGACTCTCTTATTTGTGGTACACTTAATGCAAATGCGGTGGTGTCCCAATATGGGGCGCAGGCGGGGTTGCTGGACTATAAGTCCATGCAAAAGCAGTTAAAACAAACCGCCCTCCGCGTTTCGATGACCCATTTATTGAAATAAAATTAAC
>JAZDJE010000010.1:0-5577 GCA_043804325.1 Candidatus Peregrinibacteria bacterium | reverse complement strand
AATTCTTCCATTCCAGATACAAATTGCCTTCTTCAGGTAGCAGCCTCTTTGCTGGATTACAAAAAGTCATATGATGATACAGCGACAGCATGTAAAAATTCAAAAGGCCAGAAAAATTCACCAAGATTTAGTGATGTTGATAATTACAAATTTAAAGATGCCATTAATTTTCTTAAACAATCAAACACAATTGAAGGATATAGTGATGGGACATATAGACCAAATAACAAAATTAATAGGGCAGAATTTACAAAAATTCTTATGATTCCTCTTTATAAAGATTTGGCTGAACAATATTCCAATGTATCATGTTTTAACGATGTTACAGTAGGTTCTTGGTATTCCAAGTATGTATGTCTTGCTAAAGCGAAGAATATTATTGGTGGTTATGATGATGGGGCATTTAAGCCTAGCAGAAACATTAATGCAGCAGAAGCATTAAAAATAACATTTGAAGTGATATTTGGGGAAGTCCCACCTATAGAAGGAGCTTGGTACCAAAAATATTGGAATTATGCTAAGGATAATCATTATTTAGTACTTGGTTGGTATAGCCCTTCCCAAGAAATTACTCGTGGGGAAATGGCTGAGTTGATTTATCGGATTGTGAAGGATGTTTCAGAAGAGTAATTTTTCCATTTTAGAGACAGGGAAAAAAACAAATTTATTCCCCTTAGTAAAAAGTCTATTAAAAGTACCTTAATATATAGAAAAATATTTTTTGAATTGCGTACAACGGCCCGGCGGCTATGCGAAGTGGCATAAAGTTTACTTTAATGCCGCCATTTCGTATAGCCGCCTGATGTGCGATGTGGCTGTGGTTCCTTGATCCGGGAGGTTCGCACATCGGGCGGGAACCGCCGAGCCGATGTGCAAAATGGTGTGGGGGAGCGGGAGGGGCCATTTTGCACATCTCGTTTCTATGCGCATTGTTTTCGTACAACGTGCCAAATTCGGCAGATGATGCCAACCGGCTTAGAATCAATACCGGTAATGCTCCGGCTTGTAGGGGCCGCTTTCCGGGACGCCCAGGTATTGGGCCTGTTTGGGCGTGAGTTTATCGAGTCTGACGCCGAGTTTAGAGAGGTGTAAACGGGCGACTTCTTCGTCCAGCGCTTTGGGGAGCATGGTGACGCCGGGTGTGTATTTATCGCTTTTGGTGAAGAGCTCGATTTGGGCCAAGACTTGGTTGGTGAAGGAGTTACTCATGACAAAACTGGGGTGGCCGGTGGCGCAACCCAGGTTCACCAGGCGGCCTTCCGCCAATAAAATAAGTTCACGGCCGTTCTTGAGCACATGCTTGTCCACCTGAGGCTTGATGTTGATGCGACGGCTGTTCTTTTTAAGCCAGGCGACGTCGATTTCCGAGTCAAAGTGGCCGATGTTGCACACAATGGCCTGGTCCTTCATGTCCTGTAAGTGTTTACTCGTGATGACGTCGCAGCAGCCCGTGGCGGTAACGAAAATGTCCCCCTCTCTGGCCGCCTCGTCCATGGGTTTAACTTCATACCCTTCCATGGCGGCCTGCAAAGCGATGATGGGATCTATTTCCGTGATGATGACCCGTGCCCCAAAACCGCGCATGCTCTGGGCACAGCCCTTGCCCACATCGCCGTAACCGGCAATAACGACCACTTTTCCCGCCACCATGACGTCGGTAGCGCGCTTGAGGCCGTCGGCCAACGATTCGCGGCAGCCATAGAGATTATCGAATTTACTCTTGGTGACGGAGTCATTCACGTTGATACAGGGGGTTTTGAGTTTCCCCTCCTTCATCATTTGGTATAGCCGATGGACACCGGTGGTGGTCTCTTCCGTAATGCCGCGGATGCCCTTGAGAATTTTGGGGTATTTTTTGTAGAGGATGAGGGTCAAGTCGCCTCCGTCATCGAGAACCATATTAGGCCCTTCCCCCTTCGGGAATTTAAGGGTCTGTTCCACACACCACCAGTATTCTTCTTCCGTTTCCCCCTTCCACGCAAACACGGGAATGCCGGCCTTGGCAATGGCGGCGGCGGCGTGGTCCTGGGTACTAAAGATATTGCAGGACGACCAGCGGACGGTTGCGCCAAGCTCGATGAGCGTTTCGATGAGGACCGCGGTTTGAATGGTCATGTGAATGCAACCGGCAATCCGCGCCCCTTTTAGGGGTTTCGATTGACTGTATTTTTTGCGCACGGCCATCAGGCCAGGCATTTCACGTTCGGCGATTTCGATTTCTTTGCGGCCGAATTCGGCTTCGCGGATGTCTTTGACTTTGTAATCCATGAGTTTAGTTTTTATAAATTATTGATAAATTTTTTCCATTCGGTTGGATCTATGGTGTGGTGCTGAGTGCCGCGTTTGGCCAATGCCTTACTGGCCACCCAGGCGCCCATGTGGGCGGCTTTTTCGAGCGGGTACCGGTTTTTTATACCATACATCACCCCCGCGCGAAAAGCGTCGCCGCAACCGGTGGGGTCTACGACGGCTTCCGCCGGATACGTGGGGATTTTGACCTCCTTTCCGTCCCGGGTCCACAGTTTTGAGCCTTTTTCCCCATAAGTGATGATGAGCCACTCCACGTGCTCCATGAGGCGGCCATTGGTCCAGCCGGTTTTTTCCGTCACCAACTGCCATTCATAATCGTTCATGATCAGGCCCGTGGCGTCATTGACCAGGAGCTGCAGGTCTTCTTTGGAAAGGGCGGGAATGGACTGGCCGGGATCGGCGATAAAGGGGATTTTTTTCTTTCGGCACGCTTCGGCATACTGGACCATGGCCTTGATGCCATTCGGGGCCACAATGGCCAGGCTAATGTCTTCCGTGATCTCATCGAGTTTTGCCTCGTGCGCATGGTTCATAGCCCCTGCGTGGAAGGCGGTGATCTGGTTGTCGTCCAGGTCGGTCATGATGGTGGCATGGGCGGTGAGCCGTCCCTCTATTTTTTTGATGTAGCGGTCACTCACCTTGCGGTCCACCAGCCATTTTCGATAATCGTCAAAATCATCCCCCACCGTCCCCAATAAGAGCGGACTTTCGCCGAGGAGGGCGAGGTTAAAGGCAATGTTTCCGCCCGTACCGCCAAACTGGATGGTCATGTTATCCACCGTGAAAGCGACGTTCAGGCGATGGACTTTGTCCGGTAAAATGTGGTTGGCAAACTTGTCCTTAAAAACGGCAATGCGGTCGTACGCCAGTGATCCGGTGACGAGCAGATGGGACATGTTCAAAAAACTTATAACAGGGTCCAGTTTACCCTTTCGTCCTCATTTTGTTAACTCCATCATTTTCACCACGATTTTAGTGACTTCGGCACGGGTGATGGGACTACCGGGACGGAAGGTGGCGTCCGCGTAACCCGATACAATGTCGTGCGCGGCGGCGGACATCACGTAATCGTAAAACCAAGTCCCCTTGGGGACGTCCTGGAAACTGGCCTGGATATTGGCCAGCGTGCTTAATTTAGAGGCCCCAAATAAGATTTTCAGGGCCGCAGCGCGAGTGATGAAATCATTGGGATGAAAACCGTCCGCAAGCCCCTGCACGATCCCCTTCTCCTTGGCCACTTCTATATAAGGGGCAAACCAGGCGCTCTTGGCAACATCGTTAAAGGGTTTGGCGTTCACTGTTGCAGGAACGCTGTATTTAAACGCGTTCATGGCGATTTTGGTGAGTTCCGCCCGGGTGATTTTCTCGTCCGGGTCAAAGCGCGTGTCGCTTTTGCCATTGACGATTTCCGATTCGTACAACGTTTTGATGTACTCCTTGGCCCAATGGTCGCGGGTATCTACAAAATTGGCCTGGCGTGTGGGTTCCGTTGCCGACTCCGCTTCCGGCTCAACAGCCGATGTGCTCTCTTTGGCAATGACTTGGATGATGATTTGTGTACTTGCCCCTTCATTGCCGGCCGCGTCTTCCGCCGAAATGTTGATGCGGTTGGTTTTGCCCGCTTCCAAATTGACTTTCATGGTGAAAACGCCATGGCTGTCCGCCTGGGTGGAACCAACGAGCTGGTTGGTGGAAGCCCGACGGGCGTAAATGTTGGCATCCGCTTCTGTGGAACCCTTTACTGTGGCCTCTTTCCCGCTCAGGGCCTGCTGATACGTGTCTACTGTAGGGGCCAGGGGCGGGGTGCTATCCCCTTGCGGGACGGAAGATGCCTTCTCTTCTTCATCTACCACCGGGCCTTCGTAAATGGTGATATTGATGGCGTCACTGGTGTTCCCGTTTAGACTTGCCGTGGCGGAAAAGACGTTTTTTAGGCCCTGGGCCAGCCCCACCATCACTTCCACTACCCCATCCCGAGTGTTGCCAACTCCGTCCGTGACGGGAGCAATGTCTGCCGGTCCACCCACCACCGTGATCCTGGCGCCCGGTTCCGTATGGAAGGTAATGGTATAAACGGAAGCGTCTACGCGCTGGGGTATGGAATCGTATGTGGGTTTATTTATGGCAAAGGCGCTCATGGGGAAAATGAGCGTGAATAAAAATGCGATGAGTAAATGTTTGGTTTTCATTTTAATTTTTTAAGTTATACTTTTGATGTATTTTATCACACCTTAACGATTTAAACGAATGATTTTTCACGTGCTGACCCTCTTTCCGGACATGTTTAAAGGATTCCTGAACGAATCGATTTTAAAGAAGGCCCAAGGGCGCGGAGTGGTTCAGGTCCAGATCCACGATATCCGCGATTTTTCTAAGGACAAGCACCGCAAGGTAGACGATACGCCGTACGGGGGCGGGGCGGGCATGGTGTTTACGCCGCAACCGCTTTTTGATTGCATCGAGCACGTCAAAAAGCTCGCGCCGAAAGCGCCGGTCATTTATTTAAGCCCCAAGGGCGAAAAACTGACGCAGGCACGCGCCGAGACATTGGTGAAAAAACATGACGAGGCGATTTTGCTTTGCGGCCATTACGAAGGCGTGGACCAGCGGGTGATCGACGCATTGGTAGATGGGGAGCTTTCCATTGGCGATTACGTGCTTTCCGGCGGCGAGGTGCCGGCCATGGTTCTTATCGATGTCCTTTCGCGGCTGGTGCCGGGCGTGTTGGGGAATGAAGAATCCAGCGGCGAAGAGACGTTCAGCAAAAAACTCGGCCGTAAAAAAGAGTATCCCCATTACACCAAGCCCGCGGTGTTTCGGGGCATGACGGTGCCCGAGGTGCTGCAAAGCGGCCATCACGCCGATATTAAAAAGTGGCGACGCGACCATTTACACCCATGAATACTTTATCCCTCTCCGCCGCCGATCTCACCGCGCTTTTTCAAAAACGCCTGAAAATCCTTCAGCCCTATCTGGACCAAAACCACCTTGAGGCTTACCGGTTATGGGAACGCACTCCGGTGCTTCCCGCGGCCATTGATATGTATGGAGACCGGGCCGTTATCCACGTATTTGAAGAGGGAGCTATTCCTTCGATTGCGCCCCTTCAAACGGCTTTGCAAAAACTTTTAAAGACCACCGCCTTTTTTTATAAAAACCGGATGCCGTCCCCCGCCCCCGCTTTGCCTTCTTCACCTCAAAAACAGACCCTGGTGGTGCGCGAAAACGGCCACCCGTTTTTGATCAATCTTTCCGATTATTTGGACG
>JAZDJE010000009.1:0-9874 GCA_043804325.1 Candidatus Peregrinibacteria bacterium | reverse complement strand
TATGGCAATCAAGTCATCCAGCATCTTGTTGTTGTCCGTTTTTACCCGCATCTGCCCGACCCCCATAACGGCCACCGTGCTTAAAATGCCGATGATCACGACGACGATGACCAGTTCGACTAAAGAAAATCCTTTTTTCGTTTTTTTGTTTTCCATTGGGCGTATTTTACCAAAATTATGGCTAAGGCGTAAACGTTTCTTCGATTTTGTAGGTTTTGCCAAGGGCGATTGGGATTGCGAGTTTTAGGTGAAATTTGTTGTCGCTGAGCTTTGTGTCGGTTTTGCTTGTGATACGGTAGTGTGTAGGGCCATTTAAAGCTTGAAGAGTTATGGTTTTTTCAATTGGGTCTGGAGTGAATTCAGTCAATTCATCGGATTTTTTTTCGGGGCTACAATTAGGCGCATGATAATGGGGTACTCCTTCTTCCCTGATCAGAAGGTCGCCCTCTTGTTCCAGGTCGCAGCGGTTCCATTCAATGGTGACCGGTTCGGTAATATTGTAAACGGGACTGCTTTGCCCATTATCCAAAAACCCTTCAATGACGTCGGTTTCTTTGGAAACGGTTCCCGTGATGTCGTCAAAATCCGCGCTGGCCAGGCTGTTTAAAATCATCGGGCTTAGACTGCTGAGATAATGCGCGTAACTTTCCGCGTAGGTTTTTTGGCTTTGCCAGCGCATTAGGCCCTGCTGGCCCTGCGCGTTCATTCGCAGGCGTGACCCAAAGAAAAAGAAGACGCTGGTCAGCATCACGCCCAGCGCGATGACCCAAATCAATATGCTGCCCTTGTTGTTTTTTGCGAGTTTATTCAAGGGGGGTGTTGAGTTTAAAGGTTTCTCCCGTGTCTGTTTTTATGGTCATCTGGAGGATTTTGTCATTGTGGAGCTTTTCAAATGCCAGTCCGCTTACTGTAAAGTCGCTGCTGTAGTCGAAGGCGTTGAAGGCGGACCCATCCCATGGCGTAAAAATCGCGGCGCTTTTGTCGGCTATTTTAATCAGGTTGCGCCCGCCGGTGTTCGCGATATACGCGTTGCTGGCGCCGGTGGGGAAGTCCAGCGGGACACCCCATCCTTCGTTCACTATTTCCACTTTATCGTCTGCCGTGCCCAGTATCCCGTCGCCCACGGTCAGGCTGACGTACCGGGTGAAAAACGGGTTATCGGCCGCGTCGCTGGTAGGACCGTAGCCCCTGATTTCAATCAGCGAGTAGGTGTCGCTGACGCCGTCGGTATCTAAGCCGGAGAACTCAAATGCCATTTCCGTGTCCGCCGGCACGTCGTTTCCCAGAACCACCGATTCGCCCGCGTTGTAGTCTGCGGTAAATTCCGATGTCTGAAGGTAGGCCGTTTTTTCCCCATTTACGATTAGCGGGTTTTTCGCATCTCCGTTTAGGTAAACGTTATCCCCCACGATGAAGAGAGCCATGTTTTCCGGCCGGATTTTAGTGGTCGTGGGCGTACAGCCCGGAGTGTCGCAGGCGTTGGTGATCACCGTGTCTTCGGCCAATGGCGAAAACAGTTGGTATTCAAATGCGTTGGCTGAAAAAATGCGGTTCCCGTTGGTATTGAGGACGCTCATGTCGTCCAAGCTCCCTCCACTGGCGTCCACGCCGGCCGGGAAAGATACCACGAGTTTTTTGATGGGACGCGGCGTTTTTCCAGTGTTGAACGTCAGGTAGGCGGCGGTGGGATGGCCCGGATCGCTGACTTTTAAAACCCGGTTATTGCCGCTGTCGGCAATATAGAATTGTTTTATCATCGGACTTGAAAGGATGAATAACCCCGTCGGCAAATTCAGGTCGCAATACCGGGCCGTGGTTTCGCAAGTCCCCGTGTTGCCCTGGCCAGCCACCACCGAAATGTCCCCCGTGGCCAAATCGATTTTTTTCACCTGATTGGAAAAGGTTTCGGAAAAGTAAAGAACGCCTGTGTCGTACGCCAGTCCTGTGGGAAAATTCAGGCCGTCGGCTAAAACTTCCACCGCGCCCGTTTTAGTCGTTTTTAGGATTTTCCCATGGCCCGCGTCGCTGATAAAAAGGTCCGTTCCATCGGTGGCGATGTCCATGGGGGTGGAAAGCTGGTAAGCGCTCCCATCGGCGTTGGTCAGGGCAAAGGTGGGCGGTACGCCTGTTCCCACACAGTTATTTTGCGTGTCCGTGCATTGGATGATCCGGTTTTCGTGAGGGATAACGACGTAATAAAGGCCTGCCAACTTGGTAAAGCCCCCGAAGTTTTCGGGGAGCTGCCGGACGATGGTGACTCCCGCTATTGTTTTGATTTCTCCGCTTCCCGAGTGGCCCACCAGCGGTCCCCCCATGATGCCGCTTATGTTGGTAATTTTATTGAAAGGGAACCAGTCTTTGAATGCCAACCGGTTGTCAGCGTTTATTCCTATATAGGTGAAGGGTTCCCTGCCGGCGATTCGGTTCCGCGCGGTGATTTGGTCTGAAGCAAAATCCGCGAGCGCTTTAATCTCGCCGAACTTTTGGTTGATGATGGCGCTGGTGACAAATTGTCCTTGGTTGGCCGTTACTTTTTGTTGGGTGCTGAACACGTTTTGCAGGGTGCTAGAAAAAAATACGCTCATGCCCACCATCATAATGCTGGCAATGCCAACGGCCACAATCAATTCCATTAATGAAAAGCCGCGTTTATTCATAAATGATGCGTTTTGCCTTTACGGTATGGAGCCCCGTGCTGTCTTCCCAGCTGACTTGTGCCGTGGCACGGAAGGCGTTGGGGGATGCAGGGTTGAGCACAATAGCCCCCCCTTCAAAACCGATGGGATCGATCCTTATTGTCCGCGTGAACATTTCGTCCAATAACCCTTCGTCGGCTGCCCCCAGGGTATAAGGCTCCGCGGCGCTGATTTTTAAATTACAGGGGCCCGTGGCACAAGTGATACCCGTTTTTCCGATCGTTTCCACAATGGAAAGGCCGTGATTGGCCCACACGTAGGCCTGGGCGCTCCGGTTTTGGGTATTCCCCAGGGTGATATTACCGGTTTCCAGTTTTATGACGCCAAAAACAATCACCGTTAAAAACACAATAGTGACCAGCACCTCGATTAACGAAAATCCTTTTTGGTGATTTTTTGTTTTCATGCGGCGCTATTTTAGCAATTTTTTATGGGAAAAGCCACTTGGCTTGGGTGCTACACTTGGGGTGTTGAGGAAGATTTCCTCATATCTTCCTCAACACCCTTTTGGTCATACCCTGCCTATTTATTATTTCAAGTCAAATTTGCGGGGTATTTGGAATTGTGGATATTAGGAAGAGCCCCGCGTTGGCGGGGCTGTGGTGGGGGCCGACTGTTGGGTTGCTAGTCGGCCTATTTTCGCGAGGTTTCGTAGAGCATTGGCCCCCAGCTTTCTGCGATCTCGCTCATGCTGGAGACTTCTGCAATTGCGATAGGCGTAATCTCTCGCCTGTCGCACTGCTTGATACGAAATTGCTTGCAGTACCCCCCGCAGTAGTCGGGCTCCCGCCCGACCACCTCATACTTGCAGGTGTGGACTTCTTTCTCCTTTAGCAACACAATGGTGTCGCTGTGCATGTCGTCTTTGGGGTCTTGGGCATAGGCCCAGTCCTCCTCGATCTTTCCGAAGCGTTGTTCCAGGAGCTCCTGGTTGCCCCAGGCCTGCATTCTGGCCAACTGCACGAAGTGTTCGGGGTTGTCAAACTCGAACACTTCCCGGACACAGACGTCGCCCGGGTTGCGGCCTGTTCCGGCCACGTAGGTGCAACTGGTCATGGCGATGGCGGTGACGATGGCGGTTATGATCTTCTGCATGGTCTTCTCCTTATCCTCGCGATGGTGTGAATGAACACGAAACCTACCGAGGCAAGTTTCGTAATATCGTCTTATTTTTATCATTTTTAACATATAAGTCAATACTTTCTTATTTTCGTCAAACCCTACGGATAGATTTTACTCTGAAAATCTGCTATAATATTTAGATTAAATATACCTTTATCCTTATGACCTTATTGGATGCATTACAGGAAAAGGCGCCGGCGGCGACTGCGGAAGCGGCCGCTGCGGCAAACCCCGTGGATTTTAACGAAGACTCTATCCCCGGGATCGTGGACGATATTTTTGGCACTGCACTGGAGAAGCGCGCAAGCGACGTCCACTTTAAGCCGAAAGAGAACTCTTTTGAGGTCTATTTTCGCGTCGATGGGGCCCTGGTTCCTTATAAGGTATTTCAAAAGATTTACCATCACCCCATTGTGGCGCGTATTAAGATTTTGTCGGGCCTTAAAATCGACGAACACCGTTTGCCGCAAGACGGGAAAAGCGGGTTTATTTTTGGCGATAAGGAGGTGGACCTCCGCGTTTCCGTTTTGCCTACGCAGTTTGGTGAAAAAGTGGTTGTCCGCCTGCTTCCCAAGAACCCCCAAATGGTGGCGCTACGGGATATCGGCATGCTCCCGCACGTTCTTTTAAAAGTGGACAAGCACCTGAAGAATACCTACGGCATGATTTTAACGGTGGGGCCGACCGGTTCGGGCAAAAGCACCTCGCTTTTTTCCATGATCTCCACCTTTAACGCCAAGGAATACAACATCTCCACGCTGGAAGACCCTATTGAATACAAGATCCCGGACGCCACGCAGACGCAGGTGAATCCGGACATTGAATTCGACTTTTCCGAAGGGCTCCGCACGCTCGTCCGCCAGGACCCCGATATCATCATGGTGGGGGAAATACGCGATAAAAAGACCGCGGCCCTGGCCATTGAATCGGCGCTGACCGGACATTTGGTGTTTTCCACACTCCATACCAATACCGCGGTGGGCACCATCCAACGGCTTCTCAATATGGAAATCGACCGCTTTTTGATCACGGCGGCGGTGAAGGTGATTATTTCCCAACGGCTGGCGCGCAAGTTGTGCAGCCAGTGCCGGCAGGCGCAGCCGGTTCCTCAAAAGTACTACGATTTGTTCAAGGGCGCGGGCATTGACCCCACCAAGGACTTCATTTACGAGGCCAAGGGGTGCGCTACGTGCAATAACACCGGATATAAAGGGCGCATCGGGCTCTTTGAAGTTTTGGAAATGTCACCGGCCATTGAAGAGTTGGTGATTGGGAACGCGTCCGCGACCGATATTGAAAAACAAGCCGTAGCCGAAGGCATGATCCTGCTGCGGAAAGATGCTCTTTACAAAGTCGCCACCGGAGATATTTCCATCCAGGAGGCCCTGAGGATTATGGCCTAAACATTATGGTAAAACTCCGATCTCACCCCACCGGCTTCTCCCTGATTGAACTCACCGTTGTCGTGGCTATTTTGGCCGTGATGGCGGGGTCGGTGCTGGTGGGGTTCAATTCCTTTGGGGGCACTATTAACGCGCGGGAGACGGTGGGGCGGATCGGCGACATCATCCGGGAATCGGAAATGGCCATCCTTCAGGGGGATTACCAGAAAATTTCCATCCATTTCTTTGAAGATTATCTGGTGTTGGAGGAGGCCCCCGCAGAGGCTGAACTGCCGTTGAGTTTGGGCAACACTTGCGTTTTGGACCTTCGCAATGGACATGACTTAAACGGGAGCGGCACATTGTACAAAAAAGACGAGGAGGACCGTTTGCTGGAAATTGTCACTTTGGCCCTATTTCCCCCTTTGTGCGCTAACTTTGAGGGTGCGGAGGAATCGGAATGGCGTTACCAGCTCATCAGCGGCGACCAGCCGTCCCCCGTGTTGCGATTTTTCCACTTCAATCTAGGCACCGATTACAAGCTTCGTCTGGGAGAGGATGCCTACCGTTTGGAAATCGAAGCGCCTTACAACAAGAAGCAACTTTATAAAAATAATTCCTTTTACACCGGCTCTGTGGCCCTGCCCCTTTATCACAACGGGGCGGATACGGGAGCCAGCATAACCCTTCAACATTAATGGCTGCTTTTGTCGGCAAAATTCGGGACGCGTTCAGCGATTTCTGGCTAGAGGTCGAGCTGGCGCTTGGGAAAGTTTTTAAAAGGAAGGAGGTGAAACCCAAGATCGTTTTTCAAGTTCCCGCGCCTGCCGTTGTAGCTCCAGCGCCTGTTGTTGTTTCCGCGAAACCCGTTGAAAAGCCGGTCAAAACCGGTGCGGACGTCAAAAAGCCGGCTAAATCCAAAAAACTCCCATGGGGTTTGCGCTTGCTTCGCCTGGGGATCAGGGGCCGCCTGTTCTTTTTTGACCAAATGGCCACATTGATCGGGTCGGGGGTGACGCTCATTGACACCCTCAACCTCATCCGTGCGCAGACCCGGCAAAAGGGGCTTAAGAAGCTTTACGCGGAAATGATCCATCATATCAATGCGGGGATGAGTTTGGCCGATACCATGCGGTTGTTTCCCCATATTTTTCCGCGCATGCAGATAGCTCTGATTGAGGCGGGGGAAAAGAGCGGCAATCTGGATGTGGTGCTCGCCGATATTGTGGCGGACATGGAAACCAACCAGGACTTTTTTCGCAAGGTCACGGGCGCCATGTTTTACCCCGTTATGCTCCTGATCCTTGCCACGACTTTGGTGGTGGGGATGCTGGTGTTTGTGATTCCCCGCGTGGCCGGTATGTATGCGCAGGCCAATGTGGAATTGCCCGCGCTGACCCAAATCGTGATCAACATCAGCGGGTTCGTCCGTGATCAATGGGTCATTTTGCTCGGCTCTGTTTTTGGCGGGCTGCTGTTTTTGTGGCTGCTTTTTTCCAAAGTCCGCTTCGGGCGGCTTTTATGGGAAACGCTGGTCAGCTTCATCCCCCTATTCGGTAAGATCTCCAAGGAAAAAAATCTGATGCTCATCGCTTCCAACATGGCCATGCTCCTCAAGAGCGGCGTGCTGATTTCAGAATCCTTTGAAATCACGGAAAAGGCCATGGGGAACCTCCATTACGAACGGGCCCTCGCCAAGATCCGCCATAACGTCACCATGGGGCAGTCGGTGAGCGAGTCCATGGGACTTAAGAACATCAACGACGAGAAGTTTAAGGAAGACAAGTTGTTCCCGTTGCAGTTTGCCCAGTTGGTCCAGATCGGAGAAACCACGGGGACTATCAGCGGCATGCTCGCCAAATCGCGCGAGAACTACAAGAAGAGCGTGGATTACAAACTCAAAAATATTTCGACTTTGATCGAGCCGCTCATGATCTTTGTGGTGGCGTTCTTTGTGGGCTCAGTTTTGCTGGCCGTGATGTTGCCATTCTTTTACATCGGGACTACAATTAACTAGCTTTAATTTTGTTCCAATGTCTGAGGTTTGGGTTTATTCACTGGCCAGCGTCCTTGCGGTGAGCCTCATTTCTGTGGTGGGAGTTTTGACGATTGCTCTGGGCCAGAAGATGGTGAAGGGGCTGCTCCTTTTTATGGTGTCGTTTGCCGCGGGGGCCTTGCTGGGGGATGTGTTTATCCATTTACTGCCGGAAATGATCGAGGAGGACTGTTTCCACCTTGAAAATTCCCTTTATGTTCTTTTGGGTATTCTTATGTTTTTCGTGCTGGAAAAAATCATGCACTGGCGACACTGCCATTTGGCGGCGGCCCAAGACCACATCCACCCTTTGGCTACCATGAATTTGGTGGGGGATGCCCTGCATAATTTCATCGACGGCATTTTGATCGCTTCCAGTTATTTACTCAGTATTCCCGTGGGGATCGCCACTACCATTGCCGTTATTTTGCATGAGATCCCGCAGGAAATGGGGGATTTTGGGGTCCTCCTCCATTCCGGCGTGACGTTCAAAAAAGCCCTGGCTTTAAATTTTCTGACGGCGCTGACCGCTGTGTTTGGCGCCCTTCTAATTTTGGGGTTGGACTTTAAGGTAGATGACATTATCTGCGTGGTCATCCCGGTGACCATGGGGGGGTTCCTTTACATCGCAAACGCGGACTTGATTCCGGAATTGCATAAGGATGTAAAACCCATCAACTCGATTATTCAGCTGATTAGCTTTTTGGCCGGGATCGGGGTGATGTTGTTGCTTTTATCGATTGGCTGATGCAAGAAAAACACGTTCAGCATATCAAGGAGCGGGTCAGACAGAGTTACGCGGTCATTGCGGATGAGTTTGATGCGACGCGGCAAAAACCGTGGGAAGAGTTTCGCCATTTTTTGGCCTACGTGCGTGAGGGGGCACGGGTATTGGATGCGGGGTGCGGGAATGGACGATTGTTTGAGATTTTGAAAGGCGAAGATGTCCAGTACCTCGGCGTCGATAATAACCTTTCATTACTGGAAGCGGCGAAGCAACATTTTCCACAAGCTCGTTTTGAGTTGGGGGATATGACTGCCTTTGATTTGCCGGAAGGAACGTTTGATAATATTTTTTGCGTCGCGGCGTTCCATCACGTGCCGGGAAAGCGGGAACGTCGACAAGTTGTCCATCATTTTTATCGCGCGCTCAAACACGACGGGGTATTGGTGCTGACGGTGTGGAACTTGTTCCAGTGGAAATACGCGGGGGCGTGGTTGCGGGCCATCGGGGCGTGGCTGCTTCATTTGGGCCTTCGCTACGCGTGGAACGATTTGTGGATCCGGTGGGGGCATTGCCCGCTTAAGCGTTATTATCATGCGTTTATGGCAGGGGAATTACGCCGTCTTTTTCCATCCGACCAGTGGAAAATCGAGGAATTTTATTTTACGCGGAAGGGAAATCGGGTATCCTTTTGGCGATCGTTTAATTTGATTTTGATTGCACGAAAGAAGAATTGATATTTTGGGCGTTCCGTTTGATGCCGTTACGTATGAAGACGCGCTATCCCGCGTGGAGGGTTTTATGGAGGGGGAGGGGCAGGTGTATTTGACTACGCCCAATCCGGAAATGCTGGTGGAAGCTTCAAAAAATGCGCAATTTTTGGAAGTGTTGCAAGGGTCCGCTTTGGCCGTTGCGGACGGGACGGGTATTTTGTGGGCGGCCACTTATCTTGAAGCTCCCAAAGCCCCCTGGGGACTTCGGCATTTGCATTTGCTGTGGTCGCTTTTTCGGTTCGCGTTAGGGGCGGGTTATCGGCGGCGGGCGCTACCTACGCGGGTGACGGGTACGGATTTGATGGAGAAAATGGTGGAGCTTTCGGCACGGCGCGGTTGGCGGATTTTTTTATTGGGGGCCCGGGAGGGGGTGGCGGCAGAGGCGGCTATACGACTCAAGGCAAAATATCCCTCTATTCGTATCGTTCAGGCTCATGCGGGCCATCCGTCGCCGGAGGAAGAGGAGGCGATTACTTCTCTCATCAATACCACTGCTCCGGACCTGCTTTTTGTGGCTTATGGTCATCCGACACAGGAGTTTTGGATCCATCGCCATTTGCATCGTCTGCGAACCGTGAAGGTCGCCATGGGAGTGGGGGGCGCTTTTGACTTTATAGCCGGCCAGGTGAAACGGGCTCCGGGGTGGATGAGGAGGGCCGGTTTGGAATGGCTGTGGCGGCTTTTTTGTGAACCTCGGCGATTCGGGCGCATCTGGCGCGCTACTTTTGTATTTATCCGTTTGGTCATGCGGAAGAGGTTTACTTAATCCGCCCCTTTTGTTATTATAAATCCTCTTGGTTCGGCCCTTCCTAACCCTCTTTTATGGAAGACGTTGGGATCCCTTTCGAGACCGGCTTTAAACTCAATTTGCAACACGAGGAAGTGCAGTTTTTTTTCCGTAAACACTGGACCCTTTTTCTTCGTATTTTGGCCTTTTGGCTTTTTGTGGGAATTTTGGTTTTTATTGTAATGTTGGGGTTTTACGGAGTGGTCGAAGGCTTTTCCGTTCAGGTCCTTCGGCCCTTTTTTGTGTTTATTGCCACGCTGATTGTCTTTTTTTACTTCAACTTGTTTTTCCTGGCCGTCATCAGTTTTTATTTTGACATGGTCATTATCACGGACAGTCGGATTATTGTGACCCG
>JAZDJE010000008.1:0-3959 GCA_043804325.1 Candidatus Peregrinibacteria bacterium | reverse complement strand
GCCCATGAGACTAACGCGCTCCTTCGACAGATAGATCGGGAGCAAAAAGAAGGCCGTGAAAACGCTCTGGTACAAGCAGTCCATGGAGAAATACCATTTGATGAGGCTGCACTTACTCCAGCACAAAAAGCAGAACTACGCGCTTTCGCTCAAGAGCTATGGAAAGAATTTTTTCCTGAATCTGGCATAGACCAATTTACAAAATGGGCCACTGGACAAAAGGATTTAGAAGGATATCAAAAAGTCCTTTTAGCCCCAGCCAACGGAATTGAATCGGCTGTCGTTGGTTTTATCAATCTCTTTAATCCAAAGACCTACAAGGAGTTATATACATCTATTAAAACCGTGAGCGGATTAAATTACGAAGACTGGTGTGATTTGTGGCATGGGCTTAAATTCACTTATGAGCAATTACCAACGACAGATAAGGTCGCGCCTGTTCTTTCACTAATCTGTGCCATAGCGTTTTTGACAGGAGGTGCAGGGAAAATCATACAAATGGCTAAAAAAATGGGCTACTCGACAAAAACGGCTGGCGCGATTAAAGGAGTGTTTGGCACTCGAACGGTCTCCCATGTTTTGGAACCAGTCGGGAAAGCTGTGCCACTCGGAGCCATGCTCGGCATTACATTACCTTATATTAAGCCAGAGAAAAGCTAAGGAAATATGAAAACACAATAGCATATAACTGATTCTGTAACTGATTCTGTACATACGACGTACCGCCCCCATTGAAAGCGTGCTTTTTGCCGTGTAAAATGGGTTTATGAATAAAAACGAGGCGAAAAGTCGTATTGAAAAGCTGAAGGACTGGCTGAAGAAGTGGAACTACGACTATTTTGTGCGCGATATCAACACGGTGAGCGAGGCGGCGCGGGACAAGATCAAACAGGAGCTGGAGGACCTGGAAAAGGCGTTTCCGGAATTTGTAACGCCGGATTCGCCCACCCAGCGGGTAGGAAGCACTTTGAGCGGCAAATTCGCTAAAATCAAGCATCTACGGCCCAAGCAGTCGCTTTCCGATTGCTTTTCCGGGCAGGAACTTTTGGAGTGGGAAGAGCGGATTCTTAAACTGGTCCCGGGGGAAAAACTGGATTATATCAGCGAGCTGAAGCTGGACGGGCTTAACCTGTCTTTGATTTACCACAAAGGCATGCTTTTTAAGGCCATCACCCGGGGGGACGGGGTGTTTGGGGAAGATGTCACCCATACCGTGAGGACGATGGAGAGCGTGCCGCTGGAGCTGAATGAGATTTACGGTATGAAGCTTTCCGAGTATCCGGTGATTGAGGCGTGCGGCGAGGTGATCATGAGCAAAAAGGCCCTGAAAGACCTGAACGCGAAAGGAGGCCAGCCTTTCGCCAACCCGCGCAATGCCGCCGCGGGAACGGTGCGGCAACTAGACCCAAGGGTAGCGGCGGAACGGAAACTGGAGATGTACTTTTACAGCATCAGCTTTGCCGAAAACTCGCCCATTCCACAGCCCAAAAGCCAGAGGGAAACGCTGGAATTTCTGCAACAACTGGGGTTCAGAGTGAACAAATTTTTTGTTCAACATATGTCGATCAGCTCTGTTTTAAAGGAATATGAGGCGCAAATGAAAAAGCGGGACAAGCTGCCTTATGACATTGATGGACTGGTGGTAAAAGTGAATTCCGTGCGCCATCAAAAACTCCTTGGCAGTACGGCCAAGTCGCCCCGATGGGCCATTGCCTTTAAGTTCCCCGCGGAGCAGTCAACCAGCAAGGTATTGGACATTCAAATTCAGGTGGGACGGACAGGGGCATTGACGCCCGTGGCGCTTCTTGAGCCCACTCAAGTCGCTGGATCAACCGTTAGTCGTGCCACGCTGCACAATGAAGATGAAATCGAGCGCAAGGACGTGCGTATTGGTGACACGGTTATTATCCAAAAGGCCGGCGATATTATTCCGGAAGTGGTCGAGGTGTTGAAGGATTTGAGACACGGGAAGGAAAAAAAGTTCAAGATGCCCACCGTTTGTCCCGTGTGCCAGGGCAAAATCGAACGGCCAAAAGGCGAAGTGGTGAGCCGCTGCGTTAACCCCAAGTGCTTTGCCATGCATCAGCAGCAAATCGAGCATTTTGTATCCCGCGGCGCGTTTGATATTGATGGCTTGGGCGAAAAAGTCGTTGAGCAGTTGATTCAGGAAAATCTGATTGAAGATCCCGCGGACCTTTTTGATTTGCGATACGAGGATTTGATGCAACTCGCGCTGTTTAAGGACAAAAAAACCGAGAATTTACTGCGCTCACTGGAAAAGGCCAAACTCATTTCCCTTCCCCGTTTCCTGTTCGCCCTGGGGATCCGGTTTGTGGGAGCGGAGACTGCGGAATTTTTGGCCAGTCACTTGGATTTGCCCACGCATAAGGTCCAAGTTAAGCGTGAACAAAAGCGGTCGCAGCTAACGCTTTTTTCCGACGAATCTGAATCGGCATCCATGGAGGTGGCCAATATCGGTGATTTGATCACCGCCCTTCGCGCGTTGAGCCTAGAAGATTTACGGGAAATCGAGGGCGTTGGCGACAAAGTCGCCGAAAGTATTTACGAATGGATTCACGAACCAGAGAACGTGCGGTATTTGGAAAAATTGGAACACGTGGGAGTGAAGTTAACGACCAGCGGCGCCCAAAAAAAGAGCGACAAGCTCCATGGGCAAACGTTTGTTTTAACCGGTATCTTTCCGACATTGAGCCGCGATGAGGCCAAAGCCCTCATCAAGCAACACGGGGGGCATGCCAGTTCCGCGGTCAGCAAGCAAACGGATTATGTGCTAGCCGGATCTGAACCGGGCAGCAAATACGACCAGGCGGAAAAGCTAGGAGTGAAGATTATTGACGAGGCTGAATTTTTAAAAATGATTCAATAGAATATAGAATGTAGTTTAAGTCACTTGAAAATTGATCGCGTTGAATTAAAATAAGGGGCGCTCTTAACCTACAATTACTATGAAAAAAGGTTATTCTTCCCGTTGGCTTGTTTTGGTGATTGCCCTTTCTTTGGTCGGTGGTTTTTTGGGGGGGCATTTAGCTGCCCGTCAGTCTTTTAATGGGTCGGCCACAGAGGATGGCGACAGGGTGAACCGCGTGGTGGAGCGTCAGGTGTATGTGGAGGAGTCCCAAATTGTGGATACGGTCCGCCGCATCAGCTCTAGCGTGGTGAGCATCGTCATCACCAAAGACCTGCCGCTTTACCGGCAGCGGGTGTTTGACTTCAACGATTTTTTTGGGAATGACCCTTTTTTCAACTTCAACACGCCGTTCACGGTGCCGGAACTGGACACGGATGAGGACGGCAACGTTAAAAAGGAGCGCCGTAAGGTGGGCGGAGGTTCCGGGTTCATCGTGAGCGAAGACGGCTTAGTGGTGACCAACCGGCACGTGGTGCAGGACGCGGAGGCCAATTACACGATCATTTTAAACGACCAGACCGAATATTCGGCTGAAGTGCTGAGCCGCGACACCATCAACGACATCGCGCTGCTGCGCATGGTCAATGAAGACGGTAAGCCAGTCACGGGGCTTAGCGCCGCCCCCTTGGGGGATTCCGAAAAGCTGCAGGCCGGCCAACGGGTGATCGCCATTGGCAATGCCCTGGCGGAATACGAAAATACGGTGACCACGGGCGTCATTAGTGCTACGGGCCGCAGTATCCAGGCCGGCTCTATCAATTCCACGGAAAACCTGGTGAACCTTATCCAAACTGATGCGGCTATCAACCCGGGAAATTCCGGGGGGCCGCTGGTGAATTTGGCCGGGGAGGTCATTGGGATCAACACGGCTATCGCCGCCCAGGCCCAGGGCATTGGCTTTGCCATTCCCATCAACGACGTCAAAAACGTGATCGAAAGCGTTAATGAGCATGGTAAAATCATCCGTCCGTTCCTGGGGGTACGTTTCATGATCATGAACCAGCAAAAAGCGAATGAACTTCAAATCGAC
>JAZDJE010000007.1:0-2437 GCA_043804325.1 Candidatus Peregrinibacteria bacterium | reverse complement strand
GCCGATGCCGTCCACATCGAAAACTTTGTCGCCGATCATCAGCTTTTGCACCGTCATCTCGTTAGTCGTGAGCGTCCCTGTTTTATCGGTACAAATGATATGCGTGGAGCCTAGTGTTTCCACGGCGGAAAGCTTTTTGATAACCGCTTTTTTCTGGGCCAGCCGCCCCGCGGCGAGCGAAAGAGCCACAGAAGCTTCGGCGGGCAAACCTTCCGGCACCATGCAGGCCGCGATCCCGATCGCGAACAGGAACGATTCCCTTATGCTGAAGTGGAGGAAAAGGCCTACCCCGAAAAGAATGGCAGCCACAACCACAGTGATGTAAGTGATCCGTTTAGCCAGATGGTTCAGCTCTTTCTGGAGGGGGGAAAGTTCAGTCACGGTTGTCTGGCTCAAGTGGGCGATGCGCCCGATTTCCGTCTGCATGCCTGTTGCTATAACGACGCCCGTCCCGTTGCCCATCGCCACCGTGGTACCCATGAACATCTGGTTATTGCGGTCGCCGAGAGCCACCTTCCCGGGGATGGGATGGAGGAATTTGCGTGTGGGGTTCGACTCGCCGGTAAGGGAAAAGTCGTTGGTGGCCAATGTGTTTTCCCCGATGATGCGTATATCGGCCGGCGGCGCGTCACCTTCCTCCAAAACCACGATATCGCCCGGAACAATGAGCTCGCTGTCCACTTCCATGGTCTTGCCGTCCCGGATCACTTTGGCGCTGGCCTTGGTCATGGATTTGAGGGAATCCATCACCTTTTCCGCCTTATACTCCTGAAAGAAGCTGATCAGGGAATTGGCGAGCACGATGGCGTACATGATGATCGCGTCCCGGTAGGAGTGCAGGTACAGGGAAAAAGAGCCGGCCACAATCAGAATGACCGCCATCAGGTCTTTGAACTGGGAAAGCAGCTTGAAAATGAGGGGCTGTTTGCCGATCTCCTGTAGCTTGTTCTTTCCATAAAGCTCGAGGCGTTCGGCGACTTCACTATCCGAAAGACCTTCGCGCTGAGTGCCAAGGTTTTTAAGGGTTTGCTCGGCAGTTAACTGGTAATAAGCAGTTTGAGAATCCATTTTGTTTGTGTTTATTACGCGAATAATTATAACACAAATGATTGAGTCTCTTTTCACTATGCTTTAAAATGCCCATGGAAAGGTGGCCGAGTGGCTGAAGGCGTCGCTCTCGAAAAGCGATATTCCGATTTATCGGGATCGAGGGTTCGAATCCCTCCCTTTCCGCCATAAACCAGTATTCCCCTTGACTTCCTTTTTGCCGTTTGGCAACATATACCTGTACCATAGGTATAGGTCTTACTTTTTAACCCCAATGCCATGGCCCATAACACCGATAAAACTTTAATTGCCCTCAAGAAGGCCCATAGCCTGCTCTCTAAAATCGTCAGGATGCTGGAGGAGGGGAAATACTGCATCGATGTCATCCAGCAGAACCTGGCTGCTATCGGGCTTCTTAAATCGGCCAACCTGTCCCTTTTGGAGGGGCACCTGCATAACTGTGTCAAAGACGCTATTAAGGAGAAGAATGCCCGCAAATTGGACGGCATGATGGACGAGCTTTTGAAGGTCGTCTACACCGCCCAAAACAAATAACTCATAACTTACCATTATATGAAGCAAAAAATCAGGATCGCGGGCATGCATTGCGTCAGCTGCGAAGTACTCCTCACCCAGGAATTCAAAAAGCTTCCCGGCGTCACCGCCTGCCATGCGAGCCACAGGAAAGGTTCCGCCGTCATTGAATGCGACGGCGAGATGCCGATGGACGAAATCAAGAAGATCGTCCAGCAGCACAATTATAGAGTGCTTGAAAAAGGGGAAACCGCGGAAGCGCCCGCGAAAAAGAACACGGTCGAGGACTATCTGGAGATGTTCCTGATCGGCATCTGCCTGCTGGCCATTATCTTCTTTATCAATGAACTGGGGCTAACCCAATACCTTCCCGATTTCAGCAAGAAAGCGGGAATCGGCATTGCGTTTCTCATTGGCGCCGTCGCCTCGCTTTCCACCTGCCTTGCGCTTATCGGCGGCATCGTGATGAGTTTCGGCGTCATGGTAAAGACCGACGGCAATGGCCAAAGCCCTTTTGCGGCCCGCGCCAAGCCCCATTTCTTTTTCCATATCGGCCGTATCCTCAGTTTCATCCTGTTGGGCGGGCTTTTGGGCGCTTTGGGAAGCAAAATCAGCGTTTCGCTTTCCTTTACGGGGATACTGACGATTTTGGTCAGTGTCGTAATGGCTTATATCGCGCTCCAGATCCTTAACATCGTCCCCAGCATTACGAAAATGGGGTTCCACCTGCCGAAATTTTTGAGCAGTGGCATCCACAGCCTGCAGGAGGGCAAACACCACCTGGCCCCTCTTCTGATTGGCGCGCTCACCTTCTTTCTCCCCTGCGGGTTCACCCAAAGCGCGCAACTTTCCTCCA
>JAZDJE010000006.1:0-2283 GCA_043804325.1 Candidatus Peregrinibacteria bacterium | reverse complement strand
TCAATTGTTCCCGGCCAGTCCAAACTTTATTCGCCGCGTCAAAATGATCCAATCGCTCCCCGCAATAATGCGCGCGAAGCGGCGGGTCTATTTCAAAGAAAATCCGTGGCGGCGCGCCTTCTTTTGAAGCTTCCTGGCCTTCTGGCGGCGGTGATGGGTCATAACGATTTTGGCGATCGGGGGGGATAGCCGGATCATTCGGCATTCCCGGCATACCGACTTGATCTTTCAGATCTTCCAAATCCCGCCTTAAATCCTCCATCTCCGGGCTTTCGGTCCCATCTTGTGGCGGCTCAGGTGGTGGTGGCGGTGACTGCTCTTGCTCTTGCGGCGGCGGAGGTTCAGGCGGACTTTCTGGTTCTTTTTGAAGCTCTGGAATAGTTGCCTGAACCTGCCTTACAAGCTCGTCATAAGCTGCTCTGTCTCCTGTTTGAACGTAACGTCGATAAGGTTCCCGAAGCTGTTCAAAAAGTTCGCGTTCTCCTTCGACCAATTGCTCTAACGCCTGGTCGCGCTGTTCAGTACGGATGTAGCGCATGTCTTCGCATAACCAGTCCATTTTGAGAGCCTCGAGCACTCTTTGTGCCCGAGGCAGAGCGTGGAGCACCCCTGCTGTCCGCTCTGCCTCGTCCCTTAAGGCTGTTTCCATCTTCCGTTTTCCCCCCACGCCAAAAGCGTCGATCATAGTTTTACGCGTGCGATTACGTGAAACGCCATCATAAAGCGTCTGAATGGTTGAAACATCCACGTCTTTTCCGCGCATGCTCACCACGAATTCGGCAAATCGTTGCCAGTCGTAATGTTCCATTCTGGTAGAGATTTCCTGAACCCTGGCTGTCACCGCGTCCAATCCCTGCGTTTCTAAATCCTCCGCGTTAAAAAGCAGGGCATCGGGTTTTAATGAACCCACCACCTCATCCGGCTGATAACGCCCTTCTAATAACCCCTGAAGTTTTTCAGCGCGAATCGCTCCCCCTTCCGGGTAATGCAGGGCCCACTGATCCGAGGGAAGCACTTTAAGGTCACCCGAGCCAGCCTGGCTGGCCAGGAATAGTTTTTCCCTCAAATGTTTTCTTGAGGATGGGGTGCTTTGGAGTGCTTCCGGACCGGGCATGATCCATGGTGATTAATTTTTATTTAGGCAGCCAGGCGTTTTTGCGAATGCCAATTGCCTGTCATAGAGGTTTGTATCACGTCGCGATCGGTTCTTTTATCAATATGGGTCAGGAAGAATTTTGCCAAAAGATTTCTGGCGACTTCATCCGGATCGGCGCTTCCCGCCAGTTTTTCCGCGTCACTCATTTTGCTTAAAAAGTAAGCGCATCGGCGCATTTCACGCAATGTGATTGGCTGAGTAACCGGAAGCGCGTCCACGGAATCTTCTGTTTTTTCAAATATTTTAATAAAGTCTGTACGGAGCTTGTCGCCAAACTGGACCAGGGCTAAGATAACCTCCAAATCAAATTGCTGCGTGGGAGTAATTGGCGGCGCGTCGTTATCGGCATGATTGATGTATTTGTTCCAGATTTTGACGAATTCATTGCGTTCCATATTTCCTTCTATGGTAAAGTCAGCGAGTGAGGCAACGCTGCGGGCGATGCGAAGGGGCTCCGAAACGTTGTAACACGGATGGAGGTTGGTATCCCCTTCCTTTGGCTTGACGAGCAAAGAAGGATAATCCACATCCACGGAAACCATGCGGCTCCGCGTGGCGAATTGAGGCGCGAATGTTCCCGGGTAATTGGGGTTCATGGAAGCGATGAGTAAAACGTCGGGGTCCGCTTTGATGGTCTTGCCGGAACTGGTTTTTAAAGTTATGGAACGCTTTTCATCCATCAGAGCATGTAAAAAGATCTGGGCCTGCTCATTCATGGCGTTGAACTCGTTAAAGTACATGACCGCGCCCGGGGTGGTGATGGCCTGAAGTACCACGGATGGGACTTTGACGGTTTGTGAAGCGCCGTCTTTGGATTCCAGAGTGATGTCTTCCCCTAATT
Source organism: Candidatus Peregrinibacteria bacterium (assembly GCA_043804325.1). GTDB lineage: Bacteria > Patescibacteriota > Gracilibacteria > UM-FILTER-43-11 > UM-FILTER-43-11 > JAZDJE01. The sequence continues at coordinate 286 of JAZDJE010000006.1, read as the reverse complement.
CATATTCCGTGGTCCACTTTGTACAGTCAATAGCAAAGTAAGGCCGTTTGGCGCGTTCGCAGAACATTTTTACGAGCACATCTTTACCTGTCCCGGCGTGCCCCTTTAAAAGCATGCATCCCTCCTGCAGTTCGTGCTGCATTTCCAGAATTTCCGCCATTTCTTCCAATTTACTTTCCGTGTCCGGATCCGAAACCCAGTGGTTTTGCCATTTTGGCACATAACCCTTGCCGTTGGCGTATTCGGTTTCAGGAGCTTCGGCAACTCTGTCCATGCGACTGAGTAG
>JAZDJE010000005.1:0-2574 GCA_043804325.1 Candidatus Peregrinibacteria bacterium | reverse complement strand
TGGCGATCCCTAAAACCCGAAGGCCGTCTGAGGCCAAAATGTGCACATTTTTCAAAATTTCATCCTTCTCCTTTTTATTCAAATGGCATAAATCAATAACGGTTTCCGGCGCCCCTTTGCAGGCTACCATGTACTTTTGGTCATATGTTTTCCAGACATGGGAAAGCGCGAGTATCTCTTTGGAAAGCGGATATTCTGCCATAAAAGACCAGTCCGGATGCAAATGTTCCGTTTTTTTCAATTGCGCCCCCCCTAATTCTTTAAGGGCTTTTTCCATGGGGTCAAAAGGGTCTTTTTTACTGGCTAAAATCCCGAATTCAATTAAATCGTGAAATAATTCCGGCAACGGTCCCTCGTGTTTTTTAGATACATTATAAAATTCTCCTTGGTTGAAAAGGGTGCAGATCGACATTTTATTTTGAGTCAAAGTACCCGTTTTATCCGCGCATAGGAAAGTCACAGCGCCCAGAATTTCAACCGCCGCGATCCTCCGTGCCAACACGTGTTTTTTAGAAATTCTCCAGGCCCCCAATGCCAAAAATACCGTGAGGACCACCGGAAATTCTTCGGGGAGCATGGCCATTGCCAAAGTAATGCCGGACAAAACACCGTTGAGCCATTCCCCCCGGCTAAATCCGTAAATCGCCACCACTAGCACCGTGAGAAAAAAAGCAATTATTGCGACCGCTTTGACCAAACGCCTGGTTTCTTTTTGCAAGACTGTTTCTTCGTTTTCAATTTGCTGCAGAGCCTTTCCGATCTTCCCCATCTCGGTTTGCATCCCCGTTCCAATGACACGAGCGATTCCCTGGCCTTGGACAATCAAGCTTCCAGAATAGATGAATGGCAAGTCGTCTCCTCCAGGACGGGCCTTTTTTTTAACATTCTCATTGGGTATTTTTCTTACGGGAACCGATTCTCCCGTTAACAGGGATTCATCCGCCGACAGGTTGATGCTCCATATTAAAACCGCATCCGCCGGAATACGATCCCCCTCTTTGACGATAATGATATCGTCTCTGACCACGTCCCTCCCCGCAATCCTTTTTTGAATGCCATCGCGGATGACCAAGGCCCTGGGGCTAGACAAATTACGGAGCGCGTCCAATGCTTTTTCGGTTTTGTTTTCCTGGTAAATCGTAATCCCCAAGACGACGAATACGAATCCGAGTAGCATAAACGCCTCTTCCTTGTCACCTAAAAAAAGGTAAATGGAGCCGCTCAAAATCAGGAGGATAAACATGGGTTCGCGAACAACATCCCATACAATCTTAAAAACGCTTCGTTTTTTTGAGGCGGGCAGTTCATTGTATCCTTCCATTTTCAGACGTTCGGTGGCGACGATTTCGGATAGCCCCTTAAGCGTGGAAAAATCAGGGAAAGAGTGCATAAAAAATGGTAAATACGTGTTTTACCAGCCATGATTTTCCGATTTACTAAAACTGAACGAGTTTGGCCGGTATATTAAGGGTTAAAGCCCGTCCCGTTGGTCAGGACTGCCGGAATATTCCGGCCCGGTGAACCTGCTCATTCCCACTTAGTAAGTATTTTACAGGAAATCGGTGGACAAAAAAACCTCTCCGGTAAGGAAAGGTTTTTTTGAAAGAGAGAAATGGGCTTAACCGCAACCTCCGCAGCCCCCTTTTCTGCCATCAACAAACGTAATCATAATATTGGAGTTAATGGATAAAGGTAACCTCATTATAGTCGGGGAATTCCATAGGATCCAGCGCAACCTGTAATGCGCGCTACAGTTTTTTCACCAGCCCGGATACCGTACGGGTGTATTTCCCAAATTCCGGCAAACCGAGCGCCAACTCCCCCGTAACCACCGGGCCATCCTTGCAAACGCGGAAGCCTGTATCGTCCATACAGCACTGCCCGCAAATGCCAAAACCGCACTTCATGTACCGCTCCAAACTCACCTGGGATTCCATATTGTTATCCTGGGCTAATTGGGCCACCTTCACCATCATCACTTCCGGGCCGCAGGTGTAAATGCAGTCATATTTATCCTTTTTCAAGACCTTTTCCAGAACATCCGTAGAAAATCCTTTGCACCCCTTAGAGCCATCATCGGTGGAGATCTCGACCTTGCACCCCAATTCCTTAAACTTGTCCTCGTAAATCAAATGCTCCTTGTCCCGTGCGCCCAAAATGGCCAGCATTTTAACCTTTTTCTCTGCGCCCTGTTGCGCCAGATTTAAAAGCGGTGGCGTACCGCACCCCCCGCCGATCAAAATAATTTTTTTGTAATTCTTTAAGTCGAACGACGTTCCATACGGCCCCCGGATCCCCAGCCGGTCCCCCTCCTTAATATGGTCAAAAATGACGCGGGTACAGTCCCCGGCCTTGGAAATGCCCAAATGGAATTCGGTTTTGGTTTGCCAGCCAATGGACATAGGGACTTCGTCCACGCCGGGCACCCACACCATCACAAATTGCCCCGGTTTGGCGCTGAGGGCGCTTCCAAACACGTAAGTTTTTAAATTAGGCGCCTCCGGGATGACTTTTTTGATTTTAAGCGAAGGCATAATAAAAAGTTAAGAGGTAGAACCCGCAAGCTTGCTATGG
>JAZDJE010000004.1:0-8589 GCA_043804325.1 Candidatus Peregrinibacteria bacterium | reverse complement strand
GGGTTCGATTTTTTTATTAAGCACCGCCACAAATTTCATATTGGTCATAATAAAAAGGCTTAAGCAGTAAAACAACGGCATTTTAACACACAAAAGTTCGTCCAATACACAGAATTTGGTATGATACATGCAATTAGTTCGTATGGAAACGAGTTGTCGGAAATTGCATCTTAACTTACATTAAAAACATATGACACAAATACTAACTATAATTGCACCATTGTTTCTCATTATTTTTGCGAGCGCATTGCTGCAGAAATTCAAAAATATAGGTGACGATTGGTCTAAGGTTTTAAACGATTTTGCCTTGAAAATTGGTCTTCCGGTGCTGATATTTTTAGCACTTTCTAAGGCTCCCTTTTCGTTTTATGAACAAGCACGATTGATAATCGCCAACTCATTATTTATATTAGGTAGCTTTTTAGCAGCCATAATAATCGGAAAAATTTTGCGCCTTGAAAAACAAATGTTCCGAACTTTATTCATTTGTTTTGTTTTTGGCAATGTCGCATATCTCGGAATCCCTATATTAACTCAAATATCAGGCGAAAAAATACTTCCAACAGCCAGTTTGATTGTGGCCATATATTTATTTTGGCTATTCACCGTCGGAATAGGATATTTGGATTACACCATAGACAAAAACAAAAGGACAGTTGCCAAAAACATAATAAAAAACCTGTTTAAAAACGCACTTTTGCTTTCCGTCATTCTTGGAATAATAATCGGAAGCCTCAAAATTACTCTTCCAACAATATTGCTAAAATCATTAGACATGATCACCGCTTCCGTAACTCCAACGGTATTGATTGTGATCGGACTTTTTATTGGCAAATCTAAAATTGGCAAACTAACAGAGTGGCTTCCAATTTTATTATTTTCAATTCTAACATTAGCAATATTACCGGCGGTTTTTTATTTCGGCGCAAAATTTTTCGAATTTATACCAAACCAATTTTCAAGCTCAATAATACAAGCAGCAATGCCGCTCGCCATAACGCCTTTTGCCTTGGCAGATAAATACAACTTAAATAAGACTTTTGTTGCTCGCTCAATCGTACTTAGTACAATTCTTTCAGTGGTGTCATTACCATTCTGGATTTCTATCCTGGCAAGTTAAAATACAACATCTCACAACTGACTGTTTCTATACGAAGCTCTGTTCCTTAGACGAACTTTTGGTATACTACCACTGCTGAATCCTTAATCCTGAATCCTGTGATCAAACGAGCCCTTATTTCAGTTTCCAACAAAGATGGCATCAAAGACTTTGCCAAAAAGCTGGACGCCAAAGGTATCGAAATCCTTTCCACCGGCGGAACCGCCAAACTATTGCGCGAAAACGGGATTGACGTCATAGACGTCAGCACATTCACCGGCCGGCCGGAAATGATGGAAGGCCGCGTTAAAACCCTGGACCCCAAAATCCACGGCGCCCTGCTGGCCCGTCGCGATAAGCCCGAACACATGCGGCAGGCCAAGGAAAATGACATTGAGCTGATTGATTTAGTGGTGGTCAACCTATATCCCTTCGCGGAAACGGTGGCCAAAAAAGAGGTAACGGAGGAAGAAGCCGTGGAGCAAATCGATATTGGCGGCCCCAGCATGCTTAGAAGCGCCGCCAAAAACTTCTCTCATGTTACGGTGGTCACGGAACCGGAAGACTACGGGCAGGTGATGGAAGAAATTGAAGCCGAAGGCGACACCAAACCGGAAACCCGCCGTCGCCTCGCCGAAAAGGTGTTCCTCAAAACCTCGCAATACGACACCATGATTGCCAATTACCTGACGGGCGGGAATATTTTTGGGGCCGTGGGCGAAAAAATCCAGGACTTGCGCTACGGGGAAAACCCGCATCAAAAAGCGGCCTTTTATACGGATCAGCCGCACGGCTTCGCCTGCATCCCCAACGCCAAAGTCCATCAGGGCAAGGAGCTGTCCTACAACAATATTATGGATGCCGATGCGGCGCTGGCCATGGTACGGGAGTTTAAGGAACCTACGGTGATTTTTGTGAAACACGCCAACCCCTGCGGCGCCGCAACAGCCAAAGACCTGAACGACGCGTTCATCAACGCCTACGAATGCGATCCCAAGTCCGCGTTTGGCGGCATCATCGCCATGAACCGAATAGGTACGGCCGATATTGCCGAAAGCATTGTGAAGGAATTTTTTGAAATCGTGATCGCGCCGAGTTTTGAAAAAAAAGCACTAGAAGTCTTCAAACAAAAACCGGACATGCGGATCATAGAAGTCGGAAAAATCCAACCGGACCCCCCTTACAAAACCTATCGCAAAGTGAGCGGAGGAGTATTGGTTCAGGATTTAGACACTAAACGAATCGCAAAAGAAGATCTTAAAACCGTCACCAAAAACGCCCCCAGCGCCGAACAACTGGAAGACTTACTATTTGCGTGGCACATGGTCAAGCACGTGAAAAGCAATGCCATTGTGCTGGCCAAAAAAGGCATGACGGTGGGCATTGGCGCCGGGCAAATGAGCCGCGTGGACGCTGCGGAATTGGCGATTAAAAAAGCCCACGGGCGGGAAAAGGGGGCGGTATTGGCCTCCGATGCCTTCTTTCCCTTCGCAGACTCCATAGAAGCTGCCGCCAAAGCGGAAATCACCGCCATCATCCAACCCGGCGGCAGCAAACGGGATAACGAAGTCATCGAAGCCGCCAACAAACATGGCATCGCTATGGTATTCACAGGAGTAAGAGCCTTCTTACACTAATGATTTTCCAAATCCAAGACAATCTTCGGCAAATCCCTCCGTTCAAAAGGGTCGTCATTGGCGTCTCCGGGGGGGCGGATAGCGTGGCGCTAACGCTGCTTTTGCATCACCTGAAATATGAAATCATCATCGCCCATCTGAACCACAATCTACGCGGCCAAGAGAGTGAAAAAGACGCCGAATTCGTCCAGAAATTCGCCAAAAAACTAAAAGTCATCTGCGTCACACAAAAAGTCGTTATTCCCAAAAAGGGAAATCTGGAGGCCAACGCGCGGCGCATTCGGTATAAATTCCTGGAAAGCGTCCGCAAAAAACACCAGGCGGACTACATTGCAGTGGCACACCATCGGGGGGACCAAATCGAAACGATTTTGATGAATCTGCTCCGGGGCGCCCACCTAAGGGGCCTGGCCGGCATGCAGGTCCAAACAGAAAAAATCATCCGCCCTTTGCTGACCGTCACCAAAAAAGAAATCCTCAGCTTCCTGAAGCGGGAAAAACAGGACTACCGGACGGACACCAGCAACCACGACACCAAATACCTAAGGAATCGCCTCCGGCACTTCATCATCCCCAACTTCAAAAAAAAGAATAGGCGTTTTGAAACGGAGCTGTTGGAAATGAGCTGCCACGCCAGGAAAGAATTGGAAAGCCTGGTGCAAAAAGCGCGCAATTGGCTCAAATGCAACGTCAAAAAAGGCCGGTTCAACCGCGAAAACTTCCAGCTGCTCCCGAGCGCATTAAAAGGGGAAGTCATCATTCAACTGCTCAAAACTTCAGACCTATACAGCAAGAACATCCACAAGCTCATCGCATTCATGGAAGGGGCAAAAACAAGTAAGGTGATGACCGTAAAAGGCAAAACATTTACCGTGGAATACCGGGAAATCCGCATGGGCAAAAAAGAAATCAAAGCGCCCAAAAAAAAACAAATCACGGCGACGGGAATCATCTGGGGTAACTGGAAATTAAAAAAGCTGCAAATGCGCCGGGGCGTGAAAGGCTACGGACCCCTTTTTGCGCGCCCCTGGGCACAAGGCGACCGCTTCCAGCCCCTGGGCATGAAGGGGACCAAAAAAGTCCAGGACTATTTCACAGACGCAAAAATCCCAAAGGAGCAACGACGCCACATCCCGATAATCGTCGACCGAAAGGACAAAATCATCAGCATCGGTAACCTGCGCTGGAGCCAACTGGGTAAAAAATGGAAAGATGGTTTAAGCGTCCAACAAGAAAAGGTATAATAGGGTCATATGAAAAAAGGTATCGGCCTCATCATTGGAATACTGCTGGCGCTCCCCTCCTTCGCACAAGCGCAAGAGGTCATGACACGGATCACCATCCAAGCGGTACCCACAGCGCTCAACCTGATCATCACGCAACCGAGCGACAAAAGCCAATGGCTGCTCAAGCTAAAAAGCTGCTCCACTCCGCTCCAAAAGGGGCAACAAATAGGGCTGGGGATAAACGGGAGTTTAAACGGAAGAAACGACTACATCGACTTGGGTTACCAGCGGCGCTGCGAAATCAAAGAGGCGTTCCAGTTCAACGAAACGTTGGACGTGCTTTCCGCCAACCGCAACCAGGCGGGAATACGGAACGAGAAAGGCGAGCGTTACGTTATTTTTATCCAAGAGGACTGTCGGGATTTAACAAGCTTGCCCAACGATAAGCTCTACGCCATGCGTTTTGGATACACCATTGCAGCCGGTGACACAGTGCTCATCCCCGGAGAACCCAAAAAGTGCTCCATAAAATTAGTGAAACGCATCCAGGAAAAAGAAGAGGTCAAACTCCCCGCACAACCACTCCCAGATAAAACGCGGCCCACCCAAGTCAGCCGTGTGCGCGCCATCCCGCGCACGGGAAAAGTATTCCTGTACTGGAACGCCGCTGCCGACAACGTAGGAGTGGACCACTACGTCATCAGTTATATGGAGTACAAAACAAAGCCCAAAACACTGACATTTGACAGCGCTCCCAACAAAATAAAAACCACCCAAACCCGTTTGACCATAAACAACTTGGAAAATGACCGCAATTACTATTTTTACGTGATGGCCGTAGACAAGGCGGGAAACAAAAGCTCGCTGTGGAGCGAACCCGCTTATGCACAGACCTCTAGTGCCATTTCACCCGACCCCATCAAAGAAACGGGGCAGCAACAGCTACACCTGCGAAAAACGCATGAATCGGAACAATCTATTTTAATTCAATGGGACGCGCCCCCAACGGCCACCCGCTACCTGGTGACTTTAATCGCAGACAAAAAAACGGAATTTAGCCTCAAGGAATATGCGGGGACCAAAGTCCGCATCCTCAAGCGCGACTCGCGAAAGGGTAAGGCGTTACAACTCAAAGTCAGCGCCTTCAATCCCCGTGGTTTCATTGGCGAAGAAACCATCGAATTCACCTTCGACCAATGATATAATACTTACCGCTTACTACTTACCGCTCCGGCGCAAGCCGGAGTCCGAGCTCGCCTCGGACTTACCGCTTATTACTTACCGCTTAAATTATGATAAAAGCACTATTCAAACTCCTTCTCATCATCGTTGCCCTGTATTTGCTCATGCAAATCCCCTTCATCCGGCAACACGCGGATTCCTTAAAAGCGGCTATTTTTGATAAGGTAGGCAACGTCACGGAAGAATACGAACGCGTTAAGGGAAAGGTGGACGAGACCAAAGACACGGTCAACGAACTCAAAGACAAAGCCATCAACTTTAAGGAAGGGGTGGACGAATTTACCGACCAGGCCCTCCAAACCGGCGCAGCGCTCAAAGAAAGCGCGGAAAAGCTCAATAAGGCCATAAAGGTCTTCGCGGATGACGAAAAAGAAGGCGAGCCCGCAGAGGAACCTACGGAAGAAGAAGTGCCAGACTCGCAATAGCCGCTGTTTCCATGCGCAGCGTTCTGGGGCCCAAATGAAAGCGATGAACTCCCGCTCTTTCGGCAAGGTCCACTTCCTTCTGGGTCCATCCTCCTTCTGGGCCAATAAAGAGCTGGATCGCGCGCCCTTCCTTTAAAGCACTCCCGTAATTCAAAAGGGACTTGCTCTTGTCAAACTCATACGCCATATAGCCATGGGTCACCTGTGCCAAGGCCGTTTCAAAAGAAACGGGATGGTGGATAACGGGGACACGGGTCCGGTTGCATTGTTCGGCGGCCTCCATGACAATGGCCGACAAGCGCTCAAACTTGCCCAAACGCCGCTTTTCCGTCCGTTCCGTGATAAGGGGGTAAATATGGGAAACGCCAAGTTCTGTGGCCTTTTGGACAACAAACTCAAACAACGCGACTTTTTTGGGAATGGCTTGATACAAACTAATGGCAATGGAAGGCTCCGTATCCCGGAAAATAGGCTCAATGATCTGGCAAAGCAGTTTCCTTTTATCGATTTCCAAAACACAAAGGGATTGTTCTTGGCCCTTTTGGTCAAAAACACTCAGGGAATCCCCCGGGCGCATGCGCAACACCTTGCCCGCCTGATGGACGATACGAGGGTCTGTAATGGTAACAGTCCCCCGACAAATATCCGGCCGTTCAAGGTAAAAACGATGCATCTATTTGATGTAAATTTCACGCGGTTTCGCACCATCCACCGGGCCAATGAGGCCATGTTCTTCCATGAGGTCCAAAATACGGGCCGCACGGGCATAGCCAATAGAAAGGCGGCGCTGCAAAAGCGAAGCAGAGGCTTTGCCGGTTTCTCTGACGACCACCATTGCATCGCGATACAAACTGTCTTGGCTCACATCATCCCCATTAACGCCCACAAATCCCATATCAGCCGTCTCTACATCTTGAGCGATAATGTCGTCGTTAAATACGGGAGGAGCGGTGAGTTTCAGGTTATTGTTCACGCGTTCAATTTCCCTACTGCTCACATAGACCCCCTGAACGCGGATGGGGCGGCTCATGTTACCGGGTAAATACAGCATATCCCCCATGCCCAGCAAGTCTTCGGCGCCAATGGTATCGATAATGGTGCGCGAATCTACCCCCGAAGTCACGGTAAAGGCGATGCGCGTGGGGATATTGGCTTTAATGACTCCCGTAATCACATCCACGCTAGGGCGTTGAGTGGCGATGATAAGGTGGATCCCCACCGCCCGTGCCATTTGGGCGATGCGGCAAATGACCGCTTCGGTTTCCTTCTTGGTAGCCCGCATCATCAAATCCGCCAATTCATCGATCACAATCACAATTTTATACAAGCGCTTTTCCTCGGAGGCATTGTATTCTTCAATATTGCGGTACTTCTTAGCCGAAAAATCCTTATAGCGCCGGTTCATTTCCCCCACAGCCCACTTCAGGGCCACGTGTGCCCTGTCGCCGTCCGTAATGACCGGTGTCAATAAATGAGGGATGTTGTTGTAAGGCGTCAGTTCAACGCGCTTGGGATCTACCATGATAAGCTTCAAGTCCTCGGGGGAATTCTGATAAAGCATGGAAAGCAAAAAGGCGTTCATGGCTACGGACTTACCGGAACCGGTAGCTCCCGCAATGAGCAAATGCGGCATGGTGACCAAATCGTCGATCACGGGAACGCCGCTAACGTCACGGCCAATGGGCAAACGAAGTTTGGAGTTCACGCTGGCGAATTCACCGCTGTCCAAAAGTTCCCGTAAACGCACCACCATGCGTTTTTCATTGGGCACCTCAATGCCCACCAAAGCCTTGCCGGGGATAGGGGCTTCCATGCGGATGGATTTAGCGGCCAAAGCCAAAGCCAAATCGTTTTTAAGGGCAGTGATTTTATTCAATTTAATCCCCTCATGGGGCTGAAGGGTGTATTGAATCACCGAAGGACCAATATTGACGTCCCGCATAGACACGTTGATATCGAACTGAAAAAGCTTCTCGCGAATCTTCTGTGCATTTTCCTTTAAAACCTTATCGCTGACATGCACTTCGGAGCTGGCGGAACTGAGCAAATCCAACGAGGGAAACTGCCAATGGCTGTAATCCGCCTCCGCCTTTTTCTTGGACACTTCGGACTCTTTCTTAATGGACTCCGGTTTGTGGATGACAACGGGTTCGGGTTTCTTCTGATCGTCGCTGGGAAGGGCCCTGGCAGAATCTTTGTCCGCAACGTTGGGTCTGCCCAACAGGGGCTTAACGATATTGAGCTTCCCGGATTCATTGAGCTGGAGGGCATTGCGGTTAATGGCAAGCTTTCGGCGGCCTTCCATTTTCCCTTCAGGCAAAAAGAAGGTGAAAATGCCGCGAATGGAAATCTCAAAAGTGATCAAAAACCCCACCACAAACATGGAAATAAGCACCACTTTTGCCCCCAAATCGGAAATAAAAATACGAAGCAGAACCGAAGACAAAAATCCGACATAACCGCCAAACAGCTCCACGTCATCCAGCATGCCCGTAACGGGAGTGCGCATATGCACTAAGCCAAGCGTGGCGAAAACAAGCAGGCCAATGCCCAGGAAGCGGGTAGCGTGCAACCGAATGCGATGAGACACAAAAAGCGTAACGCCAAACAGCAAAAAAACAATAGGGACCGCAAAAGTCCCCACGCCAAAAACTATCCGCAAATACTGGTTGACCATGTCCCCAAAAATACCGGCACGGCCGGTAATAAAAAGGTAAAAAATCACCGCGAGCCCCAAGTAAATCACCGCCCCAACCTCCCGGGCGATATGGGATTCGAGCTCAATCTTAATAGGGGTTTTGCGAAGGCGTGTAGCGCGTCGGGCAATTCCTGTTTTTTGACGAAATCTGGACATAGAATTTATTTTTGGGTTTTTAACTATAACCCAGTTTAACAAAAGGATAAAATTGACACAAGGATTAAATTTAATTTTAATCAATCAATTTAATTCCAAAAAAAAG
>JAZDJE010000003.1:0-5909 GCA_043804325.1 Candidatus Peregrinibacteria bacterium | reverse complement strand
ACCATCTTCTTCGAGGTATAAAGTAGAACTCCCCATTCCCGCTGGGCCAGTTCCTGAGAGATTTTCAAGATTATCGTAATCTGTGCCGCTAGCTATTTTTATCAAATAATTAAACGCATTGTTTACCGTTGTTTCTCCTTTAAATCGAAACCGATGCATGTGTTTTAAAACTTCTAGCCGAATAGGCTGTTCTCCTCCCAAAGATTGTTGGTGAAGGAGTTTTTTCCCTTCTTCATATTTATCGAAACGTTCACGGAAACTAGGGTGTTGGCGCGTTTCCAGCGCGACATCCGGATCGTTTAAATCAGCTTGAGTGCAACGTTGCGCAATATCCTCCGGCACTAATGGTTGCTGAGTCAAATCGGAACTTAGACCCAAATATTTTTTCTCCGTTTTCTCCTCCTTCCCTTTCATCAAAACCCGGTCGCCAAACGCGGTTAAAATAGCGCGCTTATCCAGTTGGCCGTCCTGTAAAGCTTCGACTTTTGGCATGCGAGCGAGTTAGGTGATCCCGATGCGGGCTTCGATTTCCTGGTCCACAAAGACCTTTTTGCGGCCGTACTTCATGCGGGAGTATTTTTTGATCACTTCCGCCATCTTGTCCGTGCCCTGCGGGTCCCAAATGGTTTCTATGGAAAAGGGCCGCGAGGTGGTGTTGTTGATATTGAGCTTGATGTAAGCCTTGTAATTGGAAATACCAATGATGTCTTGTTCGGACAGTTCCGGGGCGTACTCTTTAGCCATGTATTCCGCGTCTTCCGCGCCAATTTTGAAGCTAAGCATGGTGCCCACGTTACCAAAGACGGCGTCGCGCACGCGGGTATCGTCGCGGCCGGTGGGGGTTTTAGTCAGCTGGGCGATGTATTGGTGCGCCATGATGAGGGAGAGGCGATATTTGCGCGCTTCGGACAGAATTCCGGCAAAGGTGTCTGTGGCAAAGTTCTGGAACTCGTCCACGTACAGGTAAAAGTCTTTGCGTTCTTTTTTGTCCATGTCCTGCCGGCTCATGGCGGCCATGTTGACTTTGTTGACGAAGATGAGGCCCAGGAGTTGGGCATTCACGTCGCCGATTTTCCCCTTACTGAGGTTCACCAAAAGGACTTTTTGGGTATCCATGATTTCGCGGATGTTAAAGGCGGATTTGGCCTGCCCAATGATGTTGCGCATGGTTGTATTGGTGACAAACGGGCCGAATTTGGAGCTGAAGTAGGGGATCATTTCCTCTTTTTCCCGCGCGCCGGTGCTGGCGAATTCGTGTTCCCAAAACGAGCGGACCACGGAGTTTTTGGTTTTGGCGACTTTGTATTTTCGGAATTCTTCGTCCACAAAGATACGCGGGACGTCGATAAGCGTGGCGCCTTCCTCTTCGTCGTCCATCAGCGTGAGGCATGCGTTGCGGAAATAGTGCTGGATGCGCGGGCCAAAGATTTCGTCGCCAAACAATTTGATGAAGATCTCCATGGCGTCCAGGGACGCTCGGTCTTTTTCTTCCGGCGTGTGGGCTTCCAGCAAATTGAGGCCCATGGGGCGCTCCGTGTCCGAGGGGTCAAAAACAATGATATCTTTGGCCCGCTCCTTGGGCACGGAGCGAAGGGTATCTTCCACCAAATCCCCGTGCGGATCCACCAGACAAACGCCGTCGCCATTGGCGATATCCTGGCGCGCCTGGTAGTAAAGCAAAACGGATTTACCGGTACCGGATTTCCCAATGATGTATTGGTGACGGGTGCGGTCGTCGCGCAAGATGCGTATGTCTTTCATCTGCCCGCGGAAATTGCTTCGGCCGATGACAATACCTTCGGTAGGCAAATCCACCGGAGGCGGCAGCACCTTGTAACTGAGCCATCTAATGATGGGCACGGGATTGTAACGGGAGTCCGGAAAATGGATCAAGGAAGACAATTCGTCCTGCGCAAACAGCGAGCGCTTGTGCATTACTCCCGGAATGCGGTGCATAAACAGGTACTTCATCAGCCAGTTGTTTATCCCATCGAACGGTAAAATGCGTCGGCTTTGGAACCAGTTGAGGTAAGCGTTGTGGTACACGCTGAATGCGACGTTCAAGTTATTGGTGATTTCTACAGCGCGTACTCGGGTGTCTGCCGTACTTACGATGCGCAACGATGTGTCAAAACCCACTTGTCCGGCTTTTTCACCGATTTTTTTAAGAGCATCTTCCTTGGGGCCTAGCATGCGGATGTATTGGTCCCCCCCGCTGGCACCGGGAGCATTGGTTCCGCCTTTACCTCTCACAAAACTCAAGGCGTTTATCATAAAGCTCAAAAGGGGACCAATGATCGGCAGGGGGATCCGGATAGGGGCTTTTTGTTTTTTAAAAAGCTGCGTCCCAATTTCTTCCGTTTTTTTGCGCCATCCCTCGGTAGCGACGGGATTGATCGTCATTTGAATGGCGGCCTTTTCGTTGGGCTCCAGCTTGGACAGCACGTTGCACATGTCATTGAGCGGGTCCTGTTCCATTTCCTTATACTCCTGGATGGGATACCAATAAGGCCGCTTGGCATACATGAAGTAGCTACGGCTGTATTTGCCCTTTTCGTACAGTTTATAAGGTTCTTTGCTGATTTGGATGTCCGCGTCTTTGTAAAACGAGGTGATCTGTTTTTCGATGATGTTTTGATAGTACTCATCCACCACCACGTAAAAGTTGAGCTGTTGGTTTTCCATGAACAGTTCAAACGAAATGTTGTCCGCCTGCCAAATCCACGTTTTGATCATGTTCCATAAGTCGAGTTCGTGGATTTCGTATAAGGCGCGATACAACTGGGCCATGACGGCGACCTTTTCCTTGAAATCCTTTTCCGTGCGCTTTTCCTGGTCCATTTTGCTGTCGCTGCGCGGCAGGGTAACCTTCATGTATACAAGCCGCCTGGCGTGGAAATGGAGGTATAGCAAACGCATCAACTTGATGCCGAACTTGAGCACAATATAACCGCCAACAATGGCGATGAGGAGCATGAGCCAATATTCGCCCAGGAAATGGAGAATGGCGCTAAAGGTGCCGGGGTTTTCCGTCGCTTCTTCCACCGTTTTGGTTACGGCTTTTATTTCCATAAAAGGACTATATTTAATCTATATATTATACCAAATTTTAGCTCTTAATACCACTCTATATAGTTGACAGTATATAGGATAGATCGTAAAGTTAACTTCCACGTGTTCTTTGACATATTAGGACCATTTTTAAATTCCCCTTACAAAAAATGCCCGACCGAAGCCAGGACAACCCATACTGCCTCCCCTGAGGCGGACGGTATGGGTTGTTCTTGCTGTGTGGTGTGGGCCCGGCCGTTTGGCCGGAATTCCAATCATTCTAACCGGGGAGTTTAGGAGTTTATGAGCAAAACCAGAAAAGCAGGCGACAAGCAAGTGGTGGAAGCCGTTGGTCAGTCCCTGGGCGTCAGCCCCCAAGTGGCCGCACAAGCATTTCAGGAGGTAGTGGCGTCCCTCGTCGATATCCTGAGGAGGCGTCACGCGGTGGAAGTCGGCGGACTCGGCACCTTCCGGGCGGACAACGGAGCAATCCGTTTCACGCCGGCCGACGCGCTGCAGAGCGACGTCTTCCCCGAACCAAAGACCAAGAAGGGCCAGCGGGGCGACACGAGCGCCACCAGCTAATGATGGCCGGTGAGCGCTTTCGGGACCGATCGACAACAAGAAGAGAGGTGGGTTATGAACAGGGAAAAACTTGTCAGAAAAGCGTTACAACGGTCCAGACTTCCCCTTACCCTCGAGGAGGGAGGAGACTTTCTGAACGTGGTGCTGGATGTTGTGGGGGAAGCCCTCACCAGCGGCGAGAAGGTCATCTTCGCCGGTTTCGGCACCTTCAAGCCCGTCCGGCGGCGAGGCGGTATGGGTCGCCATCCGCAGACGGGTGAGCTGATGACAAGAAGCGACACGGCCACCGTGCAGTTCAAGCCCCACTGTGCGCTCCTCCAGCAGCTCCCCCACCCCGAGAACCTGCCGGCGGCACCGGAGCACCATTCGGCGAAGCCCCCCCTGCCCACGCAGGCCGAGGTGGCTATGGCGGCGGACGGACACGGACCGCGCGACCCCCGGTCCACGCAGGCTGATGTGGCCATATCGGATGAATGCGGCGGCGCAGTCCGGCGCGAAGACTGAATCGCTCTTCTACAATCCCCCGCCCCCTCTCTACATACTCTGTGGAGGGGGCGGGGTGCGGTCCTAAGAAAATGACATGTGGGCCCCGATAGTTCTATCGGGGCTTTTCGCATAAAAAAATATCAAGACGAATTTTCCGCCAAATTCTTCATTAGTTTTGACTTGGAAGACCTTTTGTAATAGGTTGATGGCACTTGTAAGGAAGGAAATGTATGAGCCTTTGGGGCAAAAAATGGATCATCCAAAATAAAGATAGCGGGGCGGATTTGATGGATAAGCTGCTTTTGAACCGTCAAATCGATACGGATGAAAAGCGCCGGGATTTTTTTGAAGGCGATTTGAACCTGGTCCATGACCCCTTTTTAATGACGGACATGCAAAAGGCGGTGGAGCGGATTAAGCGGGCCATTGAGGAGGGCGAAAAAATAATGGTTTTTGGCGATTACGATATCGACGGGGTCACAGGGACTGCGTTGCTTTATGATTTTTTAAAACGGGCGGGGGCGGAGACGGCTTACTTGCTCCCCCATCGCGAGAAGGATGGATATGGGCTCAAAGATTACTTCATCCGCCGATTTAAGGATGAAGGGGTCCGCTTGATTGTGACGGTGGATTGCGGCACGTCGAACGCCGCGGAAATACAATTGGCCAATACGCTGGGGATGGATGTCATTGTGACAGACCATCACTCCATGCCGGCCGAGCTCCCCCAAGCATACGCCATCATCAACCCTAAGCGGAAGGATTGCCATTATCCGAATCCGAACATCTGCGGTTCCACAATCGCCTACAAATTGGTGATGGCGCTCTCGCGCGATTTTATGAAAGAACAGGAGCGCAAGGAGTATTTGATGAAGCAGTTGAGCATTGTGACTTTGGGCGTCATTGGCGACTGCATGCCCCTGAGCGGCGAGAATCGGGTGCTGGTGAAGTACGGGCTCAAAAGCCTGCAGGCGGGCCATAACCCCGGCATGAGCGCTTTAGTGGAGAGCGTCGGAGTGGCCCCTTCCAAAATCACGAGTTTTACGATTGGTTTTCAGGTGGGGCCCCGATTGAATGCGGCGGGACGTCTGGATAAAGCAGACCACGCGTTTGAGTTGATTTTGGGTAATTTGGAAAAAGCAGAGGTTTTAAACCAGCTCAATCTGATGCGACGGACCCTAGTGAAGGACTATTTGGACGAAGTCATGGCGGAACTGGACGCGCGGGAATCCCTGCCTAATTTGATCGCCCTGCATAATCCTGAGTGGAAAGCGGGACTTTTAGGGCTTATCGCGAGTAAAATTGCCGAAACTTACCATCGGCCCACCATTGTCATGCAGGACCGGGACGATGAGCTGGTGGCGTCTTGTCGCAGCGTGGGGAATTTTGATATTACGGGTTTTTTAAGGGAAATTATTGAGGATCTTTGCACCAGTTTTGGCGGACATGCCATGGCCGGCGGGTTTACCCTTCCCACAAAAAACCTCAAGGAGTTTTCCCGGCGACTGGCGGAAGCCAGCCAAAAGTCACCGGAGCTGGGGCATCCTGAGGGCATTTTGGAAATCGATTGCGAAGTGACGTCTAAGGAGCTGACATTGGAGTGCGCGCGGGATTTAAGCCGATTACAGCCTTATGGCACCGGCAATCCGGAACCGACTTTAGTGATTCGGAATGCGAAAATCTTAAACGTCCGCCCCGTGGGGCAACAGGGGGAGCATCTTCAATTCCCCGTGGAATACGAAGGACAAGTCCACTCAGCGATCGCCTTTCGCTTTGGCGAACATTTC
>JAZDJE010000002.1:0-7015 GCA_043804325.1 Candidatus Peregrinibacteria bacterium | reverse complement strand
GAAATATGCACCAAGCCTTCCAAGCCGTCAAACGTCACAAAGATGCCGAACTTGACCACACCGCTGACCTTGCCCTTAACGCGGTCGCCAACGGTCAGATTTTTGAGCGCACCTTGGGTGTCCGCCTGCATAGCGGCCTTTTCCGACAAAATCATCTTGCCGGTAGCGCGGTCGATGTTGATGACTTTTACGTTGAGTTTCATGCTCACGAGTTTTTGGAGACGGGACAAAATTTGTCCGCTGTCCGCCCCCTCCACACGGGGATAATGCATGGGCGCCAGTTGGGAAACGGGAATAAACCCTTTAATGCCGTCCACATCCAGTAATAAGCCTCCCTTGTTGGCCTCGTTGATGGTCACCTCGATCACCTCCCCTTCCCGGAAGGACTTTTCAAAGCGGTCCCATGCCGTGGCCTGGGAAGCCTTACGGAGCGAAAGCACCACCATGCCATTCTCGTCCTCGTCCTGGATAACCACCGCCTTCACGATATCCCCTTCGGAAAGATCCCGCATGGTGCCTTGGCTGTCCTGGGTGTCTTTGCCGGAAGCCATGCCCACGCTGATCCCATTGAGATCCACCACCAGCTTATTTTTGCGGATGCTGACCACACGGCCCTCCACCACCGCCCCCAGCGCAGGCTTGACCATGTCGGCGGAATGACTAAGGAGATCCTCCATGCTTAAATTATCGTCGATGATTTTGAAAGAAGTCATATGAAAAAAATTAGCAGATAAGTTATTGTTAAGAGCAACGGGCTCGGCTTCCTCTGCATTTGGAAAGCCTAATAACACCAGTTGCGTAAAGATTTTACCCGCCCCCTAAACCAACCGTCAAGCCTTTTTGGCATACGCGTCCACCTGTCGGATCCTGTCCTTTTTTTCCGCGGGAGAAAGGAAGCTGGCTGTAAAAGAGTTTTTGGCGAGTTCGCACACGTCATCCCGGGTTAAACCCAAAGCCTGGGCGATCGCCTGATAATTTTCGTTCACATAGCCGCCAAAATAAGCCGGGTCGTCCGAATTGACGGTGACAAGGAGCCCTCGCTCCATCATCCGTTTCAAAGGATGGCGTGCAAGGTCGGAAACGACCCTCAGCTTCAAATTGGACAAAGGACAAACGGTCAGCGGGATTTTCTTGTAGGAGAGTTCCGCGACCAAGGCGTCGTCGTCCAGGCAGTGGTTCCCGTGGTCCACGCGGGACACCTTGAGCAAGTTCAGGGCTTCCCAAACGTATTCCGCCGGCCCTTCTTCCCCGGCGTGCGCCACCGTCAAAAACCCTTCTTTCCGCGCCCGGTCAAAAACGGTCTGGAACTTGGAAGGGGGGTTCCCCGCTTCCGCGGAATCCAGCCCCACGGCCGTAATCAAATCCTTGTATCCAAGCGCCATTTCCAAAGTTTTCATCGCGGCGTTTTCGTCCAAGTGCCGCAAAAAACACAGAATGAGCCGGGAGCTCATGCCCAGCTTGCTCTGCCCGTCCTTTAGCGCGTGGGAAATGCCCTGGATGACCGTGTCGAAGGGGATTCTCCTATCGGTATGCGTTTGCGGATCAAAGAAAATCTCCGCGTGCAGTACGCTTTGCGCGTGGGCCTTTTCCAGGTAAGCCCACGTCATGTCGTAAAAATCCTGTTCCGTCATAAGCACGCCGGCGCCCTCGTAATAAATGTTTAAAAAATCCTGCAAATTGCCAAAGTCATAGGCTTTTTTCAGGGCCGCCACCGACGGGTATTTGATCTTAACGCCATTCCTCTGGGCGATTTTAAACATCAGTTCAGGCTCAAAAGTGCCCTCGATGTGCAGATGCAGTTCCGCCTTGGGAAGGCCCGCAATAAAGTCCTTAAAGGGGGTGTTCATGGGTAGAAAATTAAAAACACCCCCATATTAAACGAGGCCGGGAAAAGTGCCAAGCCCCTGCATTAGGGAAAAGACCAACGGCTCGGCGCGAACGCGCGCGAGGGGTTCCGTTGGTCTTCAAAATGGCGGGATTCCCGTCAGTCATTCCACCGACCCGGCAGAAGGTAAGACATCCGGATGGATCCGGCAACGCGGGAACTGGACCACGCCTTGAGCGAGTAGCCCGCTTCCTTCACGCGGGCCCCCGCCCTCCGGGCGTCGGCCGCCTTCCTGTCATACACCGGATCGTAAGGGCTGAAGCAGTAAAAATCCGGTTTCAGCCGCTCAAGGAGTTTGGCGCAAGGACCGTCAAACTTCAGCACGTGGTCCACGCACGCCAACGAAGCGACGACCAAAACCCGTTCCGTCTCGTCGAACATCGGATGGCCTGCCCCTTTCGCCGCGGTGATATTCTGGTTAGAGTCGACCCCCACTATCAGCAGGTCGGCCCCGTCCTTGCAATCCCCAAAGAACAGGATGTGTCCAATGTGCAGGATATCGCAGCAGCCGGAAGTGAAAGCGACGGTTTTTCCCCGTTGCCGGGTTTCCCGCACTTTCTGAACCGCTGCCTCAACGGTAAGCAGTTCCTTTTCGCTCCTTGCCTTGGGGGTCAGCGCGGCCAACACACTGCCCAGTCCCACCCTACGAACGAGTTCACAGGCCTCTTGCAAAGTGCCGTTTCTGCCTTTCTTGGACATGATCTTCTCCTTCTGGTCCTAAAACCCTTTTTTGTACTGGGAAATCCTTTTTCCCATCCAGCGCCCCACCACAAAAAGTAAGCGCTCGATAGAGAATGCCCCCGTACAAATTTCTAAAATTTAAAAGAGCAAATCCAATATACACCTATTCAAGGCCAAAAATAAAACCCCGTCAAGCACAACACCACAACCCACTCATCCAACACTATGCCCAGGGGGGAAAGACCGCCGACACTCGTAAATCGTAGCAAGATCGTTACATATTTTATACATAATCGTAGTCAAATTGACTACGATTTACGAGTATCAGTCAGTGCCACTATCCCCATTCGACGAGTTTCTTCTGAAAAAATTGACCAAATTAACCCGATATGGTAAAAATTAACACCTGTATCTTATGGTTCCGTCGTAATCTTCTTTGTCGATGGACCCGGAACAGGGGTTCGTTGACAGCAACCGTTCACATCAAAGGAGGACAGGCCGATGTTCAGCACCACGCACAACAGCTACTTCGAAATTTTCCCAAACAACTATTCTACTCAGTTGTTATGCCTTTAAATTCTGCTTCGTTAGCTTCGGCTTCTTTTTTGGTGGCACGCACGATGCCGTCTTTGTGGTGAGCCGGAGAATAGATAGTATAAAGCTTCAACTCCTCTGTATTCGACGTATTAATGATATTGTGCTCCGCCCCGGCGGGCACAACAACGGCCACACCGTCCCCAACTTCATATTCATTGCCATCAATGATGCACTTGCCCTGCCCTTTTTCAAAGCGAAAAAACTGATCATTTTCTGGATGAACTTCCATTCCGATTTCTTCATTGGGCTTTAAATTCATCAAAACCAATTGGCTATGTTTTGATGTATACAACACCTTGCGGAAATTCTTGTTTGCCAAAGTGTCCTTTTCGATGTTTGCGGTAAATCCTTTCATAAGTTTAAATTAGGAAATTTATAAAGCGGTTACCTCGCCATTTTCCACCTTATACACCTTTTTGGCCACATCAATCCCCTCCAAAAACTCTACATGGGTAGTGGTGACGAAAGTCTGCACGCCCTTGAGGCCGGAAACAAGGTATTTTTGGCGGAGGTCATCGAGTTCGGAAAAGACGTCATCGAGGAGCAGTAGAGGTTCTGTCTTTAGGTGTTCGCGCAATAAATCCACTTCGCTGAATTTGAGGGACAAAATCAGGCTGCGCCACTCGCCACGCGAGGCAAAGGTAGCCATGTCGTGGCCGTTGCAGGAAAAGGCCAGGTCATCGCGATGCGGGCCAAGGGAAGTGAGGCCGTTCATCATATCGCGCTCGCGAAGGGCGGCCAGTTTTTCCGCGAATTTCTCCGGTTCCACAGAGGTTTCGTAACCGACAACAAGTTCATCCTTGCTTTGGGAAATTCCCCGGTAATGGGACTCGGCAATGGGGTTTAAAGACGCAATCATCGTACGGCGTTTGGTGATGAGGGTCATCCCGAGCGCCGCTATTTTTTCATCCCAAAAATCGAGTTCATCGGGCTTGCCCCGTTTTTCCCGGATTTGTTTGAGGAGCGTATTGCGGTGGCGGATGGCCTGGTGGTAAGAAAGCAAGGTTTCCAGATACTCCCGATCGACTTGGGAAAGGAGGATATCCAGGTACCGCCGGCGCATGCTGGGAGCGCTATGGATCATGGCCATGTCGTCCGGCGAAAAGAAAACCGTGGGCAGGTTCCCAATGAACTCCATGACTTTTTTGACGACGCCGTTCATTTTGAGGGTCTTGCGCGACGGACTGCGTTCAATGATCACCTCCAGCAAGTCCGCCTCGCCGCCCTCTACGGTGGCCTCGATGCGCGCAAAGTCTTTATCAAAGGCAACGAGGTCGGTATTCCCATGAGCCCGGAAAGACTTACTAAGGTCGCATAGGTAAATGGCCTCCAGCAAATTGGTCTTCCCCTGCCCGTTACTGCCCACAAAGGCAAACAGGGGCGTTTTACCGTCAAAAGTAAGCGACGTGTCGTTCAAATTCCGGAACCCCTTGATGGAAAGCTGTTTTAACCGCATAGAAAATTGCTTTTTAGGGCGAAATTTGCTATAATTATAAGATTTATTCAACGAAATGAGAAACAAAAAACTCTTATTCCGCGTCCGTCCCCTCAAAAAAAGGCGTCATCGCGCCAAACCAGCCGAAAAAAAGCCATTCCTTTCCCATGGGATAAAGCTGGCGCTCAAGTATACGGGCGTGGCGGTTTTAACGGTGCTATTGACGTTTTTGGTTTACTTTAAGGAACAGGCCGGCGAGTGGTTTAAGGCCAGCGTTTTGGAGGCCCCCCAGCCGTTCAACGGCACGGTGATGCCGGTGGATAAGGTGCCCAATTGGGTGCGGTGGGACGGCGACCATATTACCTCACACTACCTGAGCATCCCGGAAGATAAGCTGATCCCCTTGCCCGCGTACGATTTGAATGTTTTGGCTATCCCCACGGAAAGCCTGGTGTGGCGCAATCCGGCCCAGGACTACATTTACAACGCCAAGCTCACCTACCCCGTGGTGTATTTGGGCACATATCAAAATGACCACATAGAAGGGCGGGGCAGCCATTTGGCCGTGGACATCAAAATGCCCAAGGGCACCCCGGTCAAGGCCATCGCCAACGGCAAAGTGGTCAAAATGACCATGGAGGAAAGCGGCTTTGGTCACCACATTGTCATCAAACACGTCCAGGTGCCCGACCCCGAAAACCCAGGCCGCTTCACCACCCTGTACTCCGGGTATAACCACCTGGGGGACGTGCGCGTGGTGGAAGGGCAAAACGTATTGAAGGGGGAACAGATAGGAACCAGCGGCAATACCGGCACCTCCACCACCCCCCACCTGCACTTGCAGATCGATAAAGACACCGCCCCTTGGCACCCCTACTGGCCGTTCACGTGGCAGGAATCCCAGGACGCCGGACTGAGCTTTTTTGAAGCGGTCAACGCGGGATTGGGGCTTTCTAAGGCGCGCGCCAATACCGTCAATCCTATGTTGTTCATCAACCAAAACCTGAACTACAGCATGGTCGCTAGTAGCGATCCTACTGATGTAACTCCCCCTCCTGTCGACGATACGCCAGTAATCACGCCACCCGTCGACACGGAAGACCCCGTAGTAGTGGTGGACCTGCCAGACGAGAGAATCGACACGTCGCTGTTCGCCTTTAAGGTCACGGGCGAAACCGTGACATTGGTGGGTAGCGGCATCACCTTGACCGTGCAGGACGAAAACCATCAAGTGGAACAATTGGGTGAAGCCGACCGCATTGAAGTCAAGGTAGAAGGACCCGCCAAACCGCTCCAAGCCAGTTTAGGCAAAACGGACTTCAATAACGGCATGGCCAAAGTGATCTTACGAAGCGACGAACCCGGGGAAAGTGTGGTGGCCATCGGCAAAAGCTCACACAAAATCAGTTTCATAGACAAAGTGGAAACCGCCTCCTCCCTGGCTTTCGAACACGACGGCTACTTTCAAAAAAACATCGTGGAAACCGTTAAAATCCTGGCCGTGGACAGTAGCGGCAATCCCGTGCCCGCCATCAACTTCAGCGGCCAGGTGGCCGTCACCGTGGAAGAAGGGCAGGCCACGATTACCCCCAACCGATTGGAATTGCGCGACTTTGACAACGGCGTGGCCACCATCCGCGTCAAAATCCCGAACGAGGAACGCGTGGTCTTAAAAGCGCAAAACGGGGCGCTGGTAGGCAAAAGCGATGCCCTGCAAAACGAAAGCAGCGTGCTATTCACGGACATTGGCCGTAGTCACAGTAATTACGATGCCATCAAATACCTCAAAGAACAAAACATCATCGGGGGTTACCCGGATGGGTCGTTCAAGCCCGAACAAACCGTCAACCGCGTGGAAGCGCTGAAGATGCTGATGCTGGCGTTTGACGTAGAAGCCGGAGTGGCAGGACCGCTCCCCTTCTCCGATACCGACAATAGCGCCTGGTACGCCACGACGTTGGCCACCGCCGTGGAAAAAGGCATTGTCAAAGGCTACGACGACGGGCGTTTCCGCCCGGCCCAAACCGTCAACCGCGCCGAGTACCTTAAAATCCTGTTCAATTCGTCCGGCACGGAATTTACCGGCGGTCTCCTCAGCAAACCGTATAACGATGTGGAACGCACCGACTGGTTTGCCCGTTACGCGTATTTGGCCAACCAAAAAAACCTGCTGGACGTGGCGGGCAATCTGCTCCAGCCGGCAAACGGCATGACCCGCGCAGACGTGGCGGAAACCATTTACCGCATGAAAATGATTGAGGAAAAAGGCCTTTTATCTTACAGTCAATAATCATGAGCTTTCTTAAAAGAATATTCGGCGGCGAAACCGAACCGGAATCCACACCAGAGGAAACAGAACTACCGAAAGCAAAAGCGGCTCAGGGCGAATTGCCACAAAGAAATTTTGTCCCTGAATC
>JAZDJE010000001.1:0-12885 GCA_043804325.1 Candidatus Peregrinibacteria bacterium | reverse complement strand
GGCCTAAATTAATTTCCTGGCTTTGAAGCAGGATGACGTCGTCTTCGTCCGTGCGGAGCTGATGCGTGCCCTCCTGATAAATGTTGATTTGGAGTGGTTCAATAACACCGGAGAATGCCGTGTCCCCCTGGACCCGATCGTTGAAATCCGGCGGTTTACTTCCGCAGGAACACAGCAACGCGAGCGCTAAAGCCATGATGAGGAAAAAACGTTTCTGGATGGTCGTTGTGTTTAGAGTGGCGATATTGTACATTAAAAGCGCCTAATACTCAAACCATGTTTATCGCTTTTGAAGGGCTGGATGGATCGGGGTCTTCCACCCATGCGCGGGCCCTGGCGGAAAAATTGGAACATAAAGGCCACGCCACGCTGGTAACCAAAGAGCCCACCGGCGATACGCCCACGGGCAAGCTCATCCGCCAAGTATTGCAGCACAAGTGGGAGGTGTCGCCTAAAGGCCTTCAGCTTTTGTTTTACGCGGACCGGGCGGAGCACCTTAAAAACACCATTGAACCCGCGCTTAAAAACGGACAAATCGTGATCACGGACCGTTATTTTTTTTCCAGCATCGCTTATGGGGCCCTGTCGGTGGACATGACGTGGCTCAAGGCTATCAGCAGCCAGTTTCCACTGCCGGATTTGACGTTTTTGCTGAAGCTGGACCCGGAGACCTGTTTAAAGCGTATCCTCGACCGCGGCACGGAGTTTGAGCTGTTTGAACATCACGAAAAACTCACCAAGATTTGGGCGAATTACGAAAAAATCGCGAGTGAATTCCAAAACATCCATGTGATCGACACCACGGGGGAAATTGAAGAGGTGGATGAGGCCATTTGGAAGTTAGTAGAAGAAAGGCTTTAAGCCGCTTTTAAATCGTCTGCTTTCAGGCAGGCCAACCGATTGAAGATTTTTTGATAAATGCCACGAAAAACGGCTGCTATTTGCCTATTGACCTCTTCTATCCCCCGATCGCGACCCGGAGTAAGTTCATGGCCTACTAATTCCAGTCCCACCACATGTTTGCCCTGCGCCGGGTCGGCGTGCATGGCAATGCAGCCATTATTCCCCTGAAAAGGCCCCATTCCGTTGGTGACGAACATGTCTGCTTTTTCAAATTCCTCGCGGATAATCTCTGCAATGACGGGGTGGCAGGATCGAGGCTTGCCGTTTTGATGATCCCAGTTGCTGATCATCCATAAATCCGGCATTTTCCCTTGCATGACGTCCTGCACACTTGTTACGGGGGCGCGTTGGGCCCGAGGGCCTAAAACATAAGCGTTTTTAAAGGGGCCATCCTGGATTTTAGTCGTGGTATTGGCCGGAAAGGTATGCAGGTCCAGCATGACGGAAAAACCGTGCTTTTCCAGGGCCCGTCCCATGAGTTGTCGCGTGGCTTGTATGTAAGGGCGGTGGGCCTCTTGGAGCATTTGTTCAAATTCTGCAGGCGTATAAGGTCTTTTAAGGGCACTTTTTATTGGGGCGCGCCCTGCTTCCGAGAGATTTTTGACACGACCTATGGTGGATCGAAAAATAATTCCATGGGCATGCGCGGGGGCTCCTTTTCCTTCCACCGCTGACCCGTCCACATCGGTCTCTTCGCGGTTCACGTCAAGAAGAAAACGGGGAAAGACTGTCCAAACCAAGCTGTGAGGGGCCTGGTCGTGAAAACCGGTCGCTTCTTCCACGCCGCTATCTCTGGCCATACGAATGGCTTCTGTTATTTCCGGATCGTTCAAGTCGACGTTGTCCCTTACACAATCGGGGATAAACGTATCCGCAACGGAGTTCAAAGACGCACTATGCGGCATGGATAAAACTAAAGGCGACTCGCCTTCCCGGGAGTGTACAACTTGTTTTTTTGACATGATTAAAAATTAGGATGGTTGTATTTTTTACATCAGAATAAATTATCTGTCAAATTTTTTGTATTCTCTTATTTCTCTGATATACTGAATTCTCGTTGGGTGAAGCTATTTTATTTTCCCCTCCTCTATGCAAATTTTAGACGGCAAAGCGTTTTCTGCGGAGCTGATTGATTCCGTTAAAGAAAAGGCACAAAAGCTGAAGCCGACGCTGTGCGTGATTTTGGTGGGGGAGAATCCCGCTTCTTTGGCCTATATTAAGAACAAGCAAAAGGCCTGTGAGCGCGCGGGGATTAAGTATGTGGAATATCGGTATCCGGATACCATGACCGAGAAAAAGTTGCTGGAAAAAATCGAGGAAGCGAACCAGGATAAAAAAATCAATGGCCTGATTGTCCAGCTCCCTTTGCCGGAGCATATTTCCGTGCCGTTGGTCATTCGGGCTGTTGCCCCGGCCAAGGACGTGGACGGGTTCCATGCCTATAACCTCGGGAAAATGTTTTTGAGTCCGGAATTTGAGGATTTGCCGCCGGCCACGCCGCTGGGAATTATAAAACTGTTGGATCACTACGATATCCCCATCCGCGGGCAGGAAGTGGTGGTGGTGGGACATAGCAATATTGTGGGCAAGCCCATCAGCATGATGATGCTCAACCGGAACGCCACGGTGACCACGTGCCATATCCACACCAAGGACCTGGCCAGCCATACCAAGCGTGCGGATATTTTGATTGTCGCGGTGGGCAAGGAGAAGCTGATTACGGCGGACATGGTCAAAAAGGGCGTGGTGGTGGTAGACGTGGGGATCAACCGACGGAAGGATGGGTCCATTTGCGGGGATGTGGATTTTCCCGCGGTGAGCAAAAAAGCCAGTTACATCAGTCCCGTCCCCGGCGGGGTGGGCCCCATGACGGTTGCGGCTTTGATTTTAAATACGGTACGGGCTGCCGAAAGACAAAAACAATAAGCGCTTATCACTTACCCCTTCAACAATATGTGTGGTTTTATCGGCATTTACGGCAATGGCGACGTGGCACCCCAAGTGTACGACGGACTCATTGCCCTCCAACATCGCGGCCAGGACGCTGCGGGAATCTCCAGTTACGATGGCCGCCGTTTCCACCTTAAAAAAGACGTTGGGTTGGTGCGCGATATTTTCCACGAAGGAAACATGAAGCGGCTCCTGGGGTCCATCGCCATTGGCCATGTGCGTTATCCCACCATAGGCGGCGTGGCGCAGGAAGACGCCCAGCCTTTTATCAGCCATTCCCCTTTTGGTATTGCCATTGCGCATAACGGGAACGTTTATAACAGTGGCGACCTTAAGCGGGAGCTTTTTGAAAAGGACCGGTGCCTGGTGGAATCCACTTGTGACGCGGAAGTCATTTTGAATTTGATCCGCAGTTCCCTTTTAAAAACCAAAGGCCGGCATCAATTGACTTTTGAAGATCTTTGCCGAGCCGTCAAAAGCGTTTATAGCCGCGCCCGGGGTGCGTATTCCGTTGTAGGGATTATCGCGGGGCATGGCATGATTGCTTTTCGCGATCCCCATGCTATCCGACCGGCTATTTTAGGGGTGCGCAAAGGCATCCAAGACGAATATATTGTGGCTTCCGAAAAGGTGGTATTGGATATTTTGGGTTTTAAAGCTTTGCGCGATCTTTCACCCGGGGAATTGATTTACATCGATTCCGAACGAAAACTGCATAGCAAAATCGTCAAAAGGCGGTCTTATTCCCCCTGTATTTTTGAATACGTGTATCTGGCGCGGCCGGATTCGGTGATTGATGAGGTTTCCGTTTATAACGCGCGCATCCGCATGGGGCAAAAGTTAGGAAAGCGCATTAAAAAGCTCAAGTGGAACATCGATGTGATTATTCCCGTTCCGGACTCTAGCACTCCGGCGGCGGTGGGCGTAGCGGATGTATTGGGGATTAAGTTCCGCGAGGGACTGGTAAAAAACCGCTACATCGGCCGTACGTTCATCATGCCGGGCCAGGAAATACGGCAAAAATCCATCCGCTACAAGCTGAATCCCATTAGATATGAACTGGAGGACCGCAATGTGCTTTTGGTCGACGATTCCATTGTGCGCGGCAATACGTCCCGCCAGATTGTGGAAATGGTACGGGGTATTGGGGCCAAAAAGGTTTATTTTGCCTCCGCGTCTCCGGAGCTTCGCAATCCTTGCTTATATGGCATTGATATGCCGGAGCGGGCGGATTATATCGCCAACCAACTGACCGTGGAAGAAATCCAAAAGAAGATCAATGTGGACGGCCTGATCTACCAGACGTTAGCCGATTTAAAGGCCTGTGTGATCCCCTACAATAAAAAGATAAAACCCTGCGCCGCGTGCATGGACGGCAAGTACGTGACGGGGGATGTGGATGAGGAAGTCCTTGCCCAGGCGGATGTGCTGCGTCTTTGCGGGGGAATGGGACAGAGCAAATCCGATCAGATGAAATTAATCTAATTTATGAAAATACTGTTAATCGGTAATGGAGCACGGGAACACGCGCTGGCAGAGGCTTTTAGAAGATCGCCCCAATGCGATGAGCTATTGGTTTATGCGGCGGCGGTGAATCCGGGGATCCGGAATTTGGCCAGTGAATATCGCGTGGGGGATCTTGCGGATATAAAAGCGATTCGAGAGTTTGCGGAGCAGCGGAAACCGGATTTTGCGTTTGTGGGGCCGGAAAATCCCATTGCGGCGGGGGTCACGGATGAGTTGTCGCGAGTGGGCGTGTCTTGCATTGCGCCGACGAAGGAATTGGCCCAATTGGAAAGTTCCAAGTCCTTCACGCGGGAGCTGATGGCCAAGTATCACATTCCTGCAAACCCGGACTTTAAAAAATTCACCTCAGAGGAAGGCCTGTTGGAGTATGCCAAAAGTCTGGGCGAAATTGTGGTGAAGGCGGATGGCCTGCGCGGCGGCAAAGGAGTGCATGTGCAGGGAGATCACTTCAAAACCATTGAAGAAGGCGTGGCATACGCTAGGCAGTGTCTGGAGAAAGACGGACGCGTGGTGATTGAGGAAAAATTGGTCGGCCAGGAGTTCAGCCTCATCAGTTTTGTGGACGGCCGGCATGTGGTGGACACCATTCCCGTGCAGGACCACAAGCGGGCGTACGAAGGAGACACGGGCCCCAACACCGGCGGGATGGGCACGTATAATTATCCGGGTAATTTGCCGTTTTTAACGGATGATGACTTGAAGGCTGCGCACGAGATCAACGTAAAAACCACTCAGGCCATTCTGCAGGAAACCGGACAGGAATTTAAAGGGATTATGTATGGCGGGTTTATCGCCACGGGCCGTGGGGTGAAGCTGATTGAATACAACGTGCGCTTTGGCGACCCGGAGGCCATGAATATTCTACCGCTCTTAAAGTCCGACTTAGTCGCCATTTGCCAGGCTATTATCGACGGTAACTTGGATCAGGTACCGGTGGAATTTGAGAAAAAAGCGACGGTTTGCAAATACGTGGTGCCGGAGGGGTATCCGGACCGTCCGCGAAAGGGGGATATGGTGACGGTGGGCCCCATTCCGAAAGGGGTGAAGGTTTATTACGCTTCTGTGGACGAGAAAGAAGGAAAGCTGGTGATGACCGGGTCGCGCGCCATTGCCTTTACCGGCATTGCGGACACCATTGAAGAAGCTGAGCGGCTAGCCCAGCAAGGGGTGGAAAGCGTGAAAGGACCCGTATTTTTCCGCAAGGACATTGGCACGCAGGCGCTGATCCAGAAACGGGTGGAGATGATGGAAAAGTTGCGCGGGTAAAAAGTGCGTATAATCTACCGAATTTTGTATACTAACGGTAAACAATACGTATAAACACTAGCCAAAATACTGCCCATTTTTCTGAATACACTCATTCATTATTACCGGGATTCCCGGCTATTTGACATTTTATATGAATTCCAGGTATACTTGATATGTACGTATTATGAAAATACATATTCCAAACAGCGTATGGTTAGGAAATATTGATCCTTTTTTAAAAGGATTTAACCCAACAAATCCAGACCAATTGGGAATAACATTCAACAAAAAATGGATGTCTATACATCCAATGGTTTTATCCATGATTGCAGCTCTTGGCGTAAAAACAGATCCATCAAAGATTGAATGTGAAAAACTTGAAGCAAGATCGAAGCATTATTTAGAAAGAATGAGGCTATTTGATTTTTTGCACGTAACCTCAGGCATCACGATGAGAGAACATGAACCGGCAGGTAGATTTGTACCATTGACGCAAATAAAAGATGGAGCAGCATTAACAAGATTTATTACCGAAGTAACACCGTTGCTACACCTCGAACCAAAACATGCTGAACCCATACGCTACATAATGAGTGAATTGATAAGAAATGTACTCGAACATTCCTTGTCGCAATACGGCGCTATTGTATCGGCTCAGTATTATAAAAAAAGTAACACCGTCCGCATTGGTATTGCGGATACGGGTATCGGTATATGGAAATCAATAAATCAATCCTATAATCCCAAGAATGACTTGGAAGCAATTCGCTTGGCACTAATGCCTGGCATCACCGGAACAACAAGACGAGAGGGTGGAACAGAGCAGAATGCAGGAGCGGGTCTGT
This sequence comes from Candidatus Peregrinibacteria bacterium, assembly GCA_043804325.1. Classification (GTDB taxonomy): domain Bacteria; phylum Patescibacteriota; class Gracilibacteria; order UM-FILTER-43-11; family UM-FILTER-43-11; genus JAZDJE01. The sequence continues at coordinate 6,412 of JAZDJE010000001.1, read as the reverse complement.
TTTTTATAAAATCAATAGCCTCCATAAATAGTGATTTTTTTGTTATTTATAGTGGTCGCGCCATGTATAAGCTCCTGAAAAGAAAAAACAAAAAAATAGAATTGCATGCTGATCCTTTTGAAGACAGACATTCTAAAAAGGATGACCTGCCAAGTTGGGAAGGAACTGTTGTTGGTATTGATCTTTCATTAGATACAACACAGGAATTTTCTCTACTGTTAAAGTTACTGAATGAAACATTCAACAAAGCTATAAAAGAAAGAAAAAAAGCCCGCTATAAAAAACCACAATTTACATGATTCATATAAAATTATTCAAACGGGTCGGCTCGTTCGCTGAAAATAAAGATATTGCCGCAGATATCAGATTGAACAAACTCATTCCAACCTTGGAGAAAAATGAAAGTATCATTTTGGATTTTGAAAAAATTGAAGGGGCCACACAATCATTTATACATGCCCTTATCAGTGATCTAATGAGAAAATATGGGAATGAGGTGTTGGACAAAATTCAATTCAAATCATGTAATGATACGGTGAAGGGCATCATTGCTATCGTAGTAGATTACATGCAGGAAAGCGATTAACGTTTTTGGCTCGAAAATTCATCTCTTTAAGTATGATATAATCGGCTTAAATTCATCAATAAATATGACTAAATCAAAAACGTTTTCTGCTGCCAATAAGACAAAACGAGTGATTATTAAAAAATTCAATGCCAATTAAAAGACTTTGGCCTTTGGTCATCGCCGGATTTTTACTGGCGGTCATACTTTATACCGCAGAGACGTGGGGCTGGATAGAACCAACCAATATTCGATTGATTGGTTTTGTGTTTGTTGTGCTGTCTATGACTGCGGTTGATACCGTACTCAATGGATTAGGGTATGAGGCCAGCTTGCTTGAACCAACGAATGCACCACCCTCAGTCCAATGGCTTGTTTTAATTTTTGTGCTGGTTACCCTTATTTTAATCATCTGGGCCTTCTGCCACGTCCTGAGTTTAACGGATAAAAAATCTCAAGGAAGAGAATTGTTAAAAATATTCTAAAAATCTGTTTACCTGTCGGCAGGCAGGTTTTGATGAAAAATGGGCAGTATTCCTACGCTCCCCGCCTATGCTAAAACTTCAGCGTGTCGCTTGGCCCCGCTACGCTCTCGGCGCAGCTGTTTTGAAATGAAATTTTAATAGCTGACGCTTCGGGTCGGCTAACTAACCGGTTTATACGAAGCTCGGTAGGGTGCCCTTGATTTTTGGGCGGGTTATTTTAAAAATGCTCAATGTGTTTACGGATAAAGGAAGCGATTCCTTTTATTGTTTCCTCTTTCACGTCTGCGGGGCTGCCCGCCACCCAGGCCGCAAAATTATAAAATTCCTGGGGGCTGACGTTTAACCATCGCTTATTTTTCATCAGGAAAACGAGCAATGTGGTTACCGCGATGCGCTTATTGCCATTTTGGAAGGGATGATTTTTGATCAAAAGATAGAAAAGGACCGCCGCTTTCTTTTCCAGCCCTTGGTATAAGGATCTTTTCGCATACGTCATAAAAGGCGTTTCGATGCAGCTTTCGAGCTTGTGCGGAAATCGTGTAGAAAAATCCGGAATCGGCTCATCCCAATCCATCAATTTTTTCGCAAGGTGATGCGCCATATATTCTACTTCTTTTAAGGTGAGTTTTTTGATCATTAATTGTCCTTGAGCAGTTTTAAAGTCTCGCCATATTCTTTCCACACCCTATCAACCCCTTTATCTATTTCCGTCTTTTTTTTATCTGAAAGTTCTCCTTTTTTGGATAAATCCATAATTTCTTCACGCGCGATAATATAATTACGTCCCACTTTCATGGCTTTGATTTCACCCGATTTAATCCTATTAAAAAGCGTTACCCTGCTGACACCGAGTATTTTTGCCGCTTCTGCAGTAGAGAGAAATTCATTCATAAATAAACATATGTTAATTAAAAATTTCATTAATGTATCATTATTTTAACATATGTTAATCTTAAATTCAATAGCAGACTGTCGTTTACACGGGAGGGAAAAAACGTTACATTAAAGGCGCATGTTCCTCGTTTTTTCTCCATTCCATGATTCATCGCATTGAAATTACCGCGACTGGCAAAGATTCACGGGCCGAGACCCTAAAAACGCGGCTGCGGGAGGAGGGTTTTAAGGTGACGGAGGTGGGGGTGACGGATGCATATACCGTTGAAAAGGATTTTTCCGGGAAAGAATTGGAAAAAATCGGCGCGGCGCTGGCCAATCCTGTGCTGCATGGCTTTAAGGTGAATGAATCCATGGCCCCGGAACGTTTTGACTGGGCGCTTGAAATCGGGTTTTTGCCGGGGGTAACGGATAACGTGGCCCATACGGCCAAGGAGTTGATTTCGGATTTACTCAAAACGGAATTTGCGGAAAATGAGGGCGTGTATACCAGCCAGGTCTATTTTTTTAAGGGGAAACTGGAGCGCGACGATGTGCATCGGATTGGCCAATTGAAGGCCAATGAACTGATCCAACGCCTGAAGATCAAGGACTTTAAAACGTTCCAAAAAGACGGGGGGATGGATAAAGCGGTGCCCAAGGTAAAACTGAAAGAGGTCAAAACGGTTGCGGTAGACTTGAGCGGGAGCGACGAGGAATTGCGAAAAATCGGGAAGGAAGGAATTGTGGGACCAGACGGGGCGGGGGGGCCGCTGGCGCTGGATTTGCCCTCTATGCACGCCATCCGGGACTACTATAAGCATGAGGGAAGAAATCCCACGGACGTGGAAGTGGAATCCATTGCCCAAACCTGGTCCGAACATTGTAAACACACGATTTTCGCGAGCGAAATCGATGAGACCAAAGATGGCCTATATAAAGGGTTTATCAAACGCGCGACGAATGAAATAAGGAAGGCTAAAGGCGATAAAGATTTTTGCGTTTCTGTCTTTACGGACAATTCGGGGGGGATTGCGTTTGATGAAAACTGGGTGGTGACGGACAAGGCGGAGACCCATAATAGCCCGTCCGCGTTAGACCCGTTTGGCGGGGCCATTACGGGGATTGTGGGGGTGAACCGCGACTCGCTGGGGTTTGGCATGGGGGCTAAGCCGATCATCAACCGATATGGGTTTTGTTTTGCGGACCCCCGCAAGGAAAACGATTTGTATCGCGGGAAGGATGGGGGCCATCCCGCTTTGTCGCCCCGCAAGATCATGGATGGGGTGATTGCCGGGGTGAACGCCGGCGGCAACCAATCCGGTATCCCCACGCCTTCGGGGTGGATGGTTTTTGACGACCGGTATCGCGGCAAGCCGCTGATTTTTGTGGGGACGGTGGGGCTAATCCCCCGGAAGGTGAACGGAAAACCAAGTTGGGAGAAGGGGGCATTGCCCGGCGATAAAATCGTGATGATCGGCGGGCGCGTCGGACAAGACGGCATTCACGGCGCCACGTTTTCCTCGGAAGCGATGGATACAGGCAGCCCCGCTACAGCGGTGCAAATTGGGGATCCCATCACCCAAAAGAAACTCAGCGACGCCATTGTCAAAGAAGCGCGGGACAAGAACCTGTACCACAGCATCACAGACAACGGGGCGGGGGGGCTTTCCTGCTCTGTGGCGGAAATGGCGCGCGAATCCGGGGGGTGCGCGGTTGCGCTCCATCAAGTACCGCTCAAGTACCCCAATATGGAACCGTGGAAGATTTGGATCAGCGAAAGCCAGGAGCGCATGACCCTGGCCGTGCCGGCGGAGAAGTTGGATGAATTCAATGAGCTGATGAAGCGGCGCGGGGTGGAGTCTACGGTTATCGGGACCTTTACCGATAGCGGCCGGTGCGTGGTGACATACCACGATGAAGTGGTGATGGATATTGACCTTCACTTCCTCCACGACGGCGTTCCTAAAAAAACATTGAAGACGGTTTACAAAAAGCCCAACCATCCCGAACCGGAATTCCGGTCTCCAATCGATTTAACTAAAACCCTGAATGGGATATTGGAGCGTTTAAACATAACGGGTTACGAGTTCCTTTCCATCCAATACGACCATGAGGTCCAGGCGGGATCCGTCATTAAACCGCTCCAGGGGAAGGGGCGGGTGAATGGGGAAGCCTCGGTCACGCGACCGGTACTGGCTAGCGACAAGGCTGTGGTGACATCTCAGGGGCTTCACCCCCATTACAGCGATATCGAGACCTACCCCATGGCCGCTTGCAGTATCGACACCGCCATTCGCAATGCGGTGGCCGTGGGCGGTGATCCGGATTTTATGGCGCTCATGGACAACTTTTGCTGGTGTTCCAGCGATGAGGAACAGCGGTTGGGCGAGCTGAAGGCCGCGGTCCAGGCGTGCTACGACACCGCCACGGTTTACGGCACGCCGTTCATTTCCGGGAAGGATTCCATGTTCAACGACTTCAAGGGATTTGATGCCAACGGTAATCCCATTAAGGTCTCCGTGCCCCCTACTCTGCTGATTTCCAGCCTCAGCGTGACCCCCAACAGCTTAAAGTGCGTGAGTTTAGACGTTAAAGTCCCCGGCGATTTGGTCTATGTGCTGGGGGTTACCAGAAACGAGTTGGGCGGTTCGGAATATTACGCCATGCATGGCGCCATTGGAAATTCCGTGCCCCACGTGAATGCCGAAACAGCGCTTGCGTTGTATCGAAAGTTTTACGCGGCCACTCAAAAAGAACTTTTGGCTTCGGCCATCAGCGTGAACTTGGGCGGTTTGGGCGCCGCTTTAGCCAAAATGTCCATTGCCGGCCAATGGGGGTTAAAGGTGGACCTCAGCAAAGTGAAGCGAGAAGGCGTGGAGCGGGATGACTTTTTACTCTTTTCCGAAAGCCAAAGCCGCTTTGTGGTAACGGTGGATCCGGCAAAACAAGGGGAATTTGAGGCGCATTTTGGGCCGTTCGCAAGTTTAATCGGTCACGTCACCCAAGAGCCAAAAGCCATTATAAAAGGACTGAACGGAGAAACTGTTATAAACGCTCCGGTATCCATTTTGGACGAGCATTACAAACACACTTTTAAAAACTATTGATGAAGCCAAAAGCACTTATTCTCACCGGATATGGGATCAATTGCGAGGAGGAAACCGCGTTCGCGTTTGAGCGGGCGGGCGGCGAGGCAGAGGTCGTGCACGTGAATGACTTGATTGACGGCGTAAAGAAGATGGATGATTTCCAGATTTTAGCCGTCCCGGGGGGCTTTAGTTATGCAGACGATACGGGGGCCGGCAACGCCTTGGCCAATCGCATTAAAAACAATTTAGGAGACCAGCTCATCCAATTCGTGCAGTCCGATAAACTGGCCATTGGCATTTGCAACGGCTTTCAAGTGCTGACGAATTTGGGGCTGGTGCCCGCGCTGGAGGAGAAATACGGGGAACGGCAGGCGGCGCTGGCCTGGAACGACAACGCCCGTTATACCGACCGTTGGGTGTGGCTGAAGGCGAGTTCCAAGAAGTGCGTGTGGACAAAAGGCCTTTCCCTGCTCCATTGCCCTATCGCCCATGGCGAAGGAAAATTCACGATGCCGGAGGAGGGGCTGGACCTACTGGAAAACAGTGATCAGGTCGTTTTCCGCTATGTGCGTGAGGATGGGGGTACATCCAAAGGCAAGTTTCCCTTTAACCCCAATGGGTCGCTCCGGGATATTGCGGGCGTGTGTGACCCCAGCGGACGGGTTTTGGGCATGATGCCGCATCCGGAGCGCTTTTTACATGTGACCCATGAGGAAAACTGGACCCTCAAACGCGAATTGGCCAAACGCGAGGGCAAGGTGTTACCCAATGAGGGGTTTGGATTACAGATTTTTAAGAATGGGGTGGATTATTTTTCTTAGGGGTTTCATTCTTGATTTTTATACTTACAAATGTTATAATTATTGGATAAATTAAAAATAAAAATGGGAAACATAAAAATCTACCTTTACCAATCGCCTCGCCCCTTGCACTATTTTGGGGGATTGGTCGTGATGGCCCTTGTGGCTATGGCGACCATGATTTGCACCTCTTCCGGTCCTCAGGATTTTTCGCAGGCGGCCAGTCCGACTTTTTCATTGACCGCTTCCAGCAGCCCTACGGCGGGACAAAGCGGTACTTTGACCCTTGCGATCGACGGCACCAATGAAGGGGCCGGCTTACTAGGTGCGGAAACCCATATCCCCTATAACACCAGTTTGATTGAGGTGACCAGCGTGAATTTCGGTTCCTGTATTTTTGACAGCTGTATTAATTTGAGCACCGATGGGACCCTTAAACTGCTCGCGGCTTCCGCTTTACCGGCCAATGGAGGAAAAGTGGTTACTACCAAAACGAATTTTGTGACGGTCAACGTTAACTTTTTAGGGGGCGGCACTCCTAACCTTAGCTTTTCCAAGTGCCAAGTCATCACCGATGACCAAGTGGTGGAAGACCGC